>JANMME010001070.1:0-7931 GCA_031373015.1 Saprospiraceae bacterium | reverse complement strand
GCAATAGAACGGACATTCAAATCCTCCGGGACATTGGTGGAGGCTGTGGCAAAGAGGCTGTGAGGATGTTAAAATCCATGCCTTTCTGGATACCGGGCGAAGCAAACGGCCGCAAAGTCAAAGTTCGTTATACGCTGCCTGTGCGTTTCATGTTAGACTGATTAACGTGCCTTCTCCACCATACCCGATATTCCATTCTAAAACATCCACTCCCACACATGAAATTCAAACTCCTCTTTCTTTGCACCCTATTGTTCAATGTTTTATCGGCACAAACCGACCCGCCAAAAGCACCCGAGGACAAAACCTTCGAGATGTTCGACCTCGAAAAAGAACCCACTTTCCCCGGCGGCGAATCCGCCATGATGCAATATTTGGGATCAAATATTCAATACCCTGCCCTGGCCCGCGAAAACGGCATCCAAGGCACAGTAGTGCTAACTTTTGTGATAGACAAAGTTGGCAGCGTAACCGATGTTAATATCGTCAAAGACATCGGCGGGGGATGTGGGAAAGAATCCGTGCGGGTGGTAGAAGCCATGCCCAAATGGACGCCCGGCGAAGCCAATGGCCATCCGGTAAAAGTGCGCTACACCCTGCCACTGCGTTTTAAGTTTGAAGACGATGCGCCGCCGCCGATTCCCGATGAGCCTTTTGAGGCTGTTACTCGCGACGAAATGTGGGAATTGGTGTCTGAAGCCGCGCAAAAAACTTACAATTCCACAACACCGGTGACGCTGGCTACGCCCTATTCGTTCAAAACCTTGAACGACAAAAAACTCCTTATGATTTTGGAGATGGCCTTTGAACTGAAATTTGCAGCGGGAGACCGCAATGACTTTGAGACCATCGGCGGGCTGTCTAACTATTGCTATCTGGCTCAATTTGCACCACAGTTTTTTACGCGAACAGACTTTAGTGGAAAATCGGCCAAAATACTGACCCATCGTGCAGATTTCGACTCCAATGCCGACGGTCTGGGCAAAATAGGTTCGCTTAAAGTGCCCAAGGGCATCCGTGTGGTGCTCTTTTCCAAGAAAAATTTCAAAGGGAAAAAATTGGAAATCAATGCCAACAACGAGGCAATTGAAATACCCGACTTGTCAAAAATTCAGCCCTTGAAGGGCAAAATCAAAGACGGCGGCAAGGGCGTGAATTGGGGGGTGAATACGCAATCTGTTAAAATCATCCTGCCGTCGGATTTTCCGGACGGACGGTAGGGATTTTGGATTTACGATATGGGCAATGCCGACACCCGCTCCCACAGCAAGTGCCGCGTTTGCGCAAAAAATGCTCGGTAAAAACCCAGTAGCCACGCTCGATGTAGTAGTCCACACCTTCTTTTAGTGGCTCGTCATTGGGTGGTGGGGGTGGTTTTTTCATTTATTGTTGAGATCGTTGAGGGGTTGAGATCGTTGAGGGTTGAGATTGTTGAGATCGTTGAGATCGTTGGGCGGAGAGTCTCAACACCCTCAACATCCTCAACCCCTCAACAATAATAAACCATCGCATCCAAAAAAAACTTGGCCGCCCAATTCGGATATCTAAACGGCAGATAAGCGCCCCAGAAAGGTGCCGAACCGGGCAACGCCCCAAAAGTATTTTTGTTCGCGCCCAATTTTTGAAAACCCATAATCTCGGATAAAAAACTGTTGGCCGCCGCCTTGAACTTTAACGCCCCTGTTTTCGCCCATATCTTGTGGCAAAGGATGCTCAACTGGCAATTCCCCGTCACGCACACGAAAGAATAATCGCCTTTCCACTGTTCGTCATAGCGGCCCGCCGTTCGCCCGTTTACCCCTTCCCTTTCTGCCAAAAGCCGCTCCATAGAGGCGATCACCTTTTCTAATATTTCTTGCTCACCCAAGCGCAACGCTGATTCCCAAAAGCCCTCCAGCGTGTACGCGAGCGTGTGCGTGAACGCCGCTTCGCCCGCCCGAAAGCCCCAATCCCTTACAGCGCCGTTTGGTAGAAATCGCTGCGCATAAAAATGCAGCGACTGCCGCATGAGGCCTTCTACCCTGGGCTTCTGAAGCAATTCGTTGGCCTGAAGAACGCCCCAAACCGCACGGGTATAATAACTGGGCACGAAGCCGGGGACGAAAGCGTGGGAACGCCAGGTACCATCGGGTTCCAAGTTCGAGAGCAGCCAGGAAAGGGCTTTTTCGACAGTTGTCAAATTTTCATACTGGGTAAGGCCAAATAAAATTTGACTTGTATTAAAAACACTTGGCTTCGTATTTCCCGCCAGCAAGCCCGGGAAGGCTCCTGAAGGCAACTGAATAGTTTCCAGCCATTTAACACAATCAAAAGCCAAGTGCCGCAGCGAATTATCCCGCTTTATCTCGGCGTAGGCGAGTAAAGTTTCAATCAGATAGCCCGTCGTTTCGGGGTAGGCTTTGGCCCAGCCGAACAAAGGATGCCAGCTGTGCGAAGAGCCGCGCCCGTCCGTCGCCGCGATGCTCCTGCGAACCCAAGCAAGCGCAGCATCGGTGCGAATCTGCCATTCTTCTGGCGTCATTTCTTCCAAATTTGGTATACTTAGCGCCATACATATTTCTCGCAGATGTTACACAGATGTGATACGCAGATGTTACGCAGACGTCATACGCAGGTTTTACGCAGCATTTATCTGTGTGAAATCTGCGTATCACGTCTGCGTAACATCTGCGTGAAATACGTCCAATAGTACGACTCAGCACAAGCATTTACGACGCAAAGATGTAGTTTTGCTGTTCAAACACTCCCATGAAAAGACTGCTTATCTTGCTTCCCGCCCTTGTATTTTTGTCTGCCGCCCAAGCACAGATGTGGAACGGACAAGACACGCTCTACGGCAACGAGTGGATTGACTACTCCAAAACCTATTTCAAAATAAAAATCGCCGAGGACGGCATATATCGCGTTGGCTATCAAACGCTTTTAACGGCAGGGTTTCCGGTAGGAACCGTGGCTGCCAGTGATTGGCGGCTTTACCGCAACGGACAGCAAGAAGCCTTTTTCAGTACCACCGACGGATCGTTCGGCGGCGGCGATTTCTTCGAGTTTTATGGCCTGAAAAACCGGGGCGAAGTAGATTTTTATTTGTTTGAAAATGCTGAACAAGAGCAGATTAACCCCTGGTTTAGTATGTACAACGACACGGCTGTGTACTATCTGGCTTGGGGAACGGGTGGACAAGCCCTGCGCTACGCCAATGTTTCCAATGATCTAAACAACCTCCCGGCACCCGAACCATTTTGCTGGCAAACCTCAGAAAAAGTGATCGCAGACGGCCTGTTCAAAAAGAAAATCAGCGACGAAATCCAGTACTCCTGGTTTGATGGCAATGGTTACAGCCGATCTGGATCGGCTTCCACCAATCCCGTCTCGCTCGACTTGCCCAAAATTTTCGCTGCCGGCCCCGACGCTGCTGCCCACGTCCGCTATGCTTGCAACCTCGGCGAGCACCAACAACAGGTTTTACTCAACGACTCGCTTTTTGCCGAAGACGAATTTTATGACTTCAAACTCATTGACCGAACATTCCAAGTAAGCAGCAGTTTTTTGACTGCCACTGCCACTTTCAAACTCTTTTCGCCCATTGGCGACCGCAACGGCATCTCGCTTGTCAGCATCCGGTACCCGCGCCTGTTCGATTTTGAAAATGCCAACATTGCTTCCTTTGAACTGGAGGCCTCTTCCAGCGAACAATACCTTGAAATCCAAGCCTTTGACGGCTCCAACGGCAACCCCATCCTATGGGACCTGAGCAATAAAACAAGGTTGACAACCGCCAGCCAAGCAGGTTTGACAAAAGCCAAAATTGCGGCCAGTGCGGCTATGCGGAAATGTGTTCTCCTCAGTCCGGCAGCCGTTAAAAACGTTGCGGCCTTGCAGCCTGTGCAATTCAAAAATCCAGCCGACGGCGGAGCGGCAGACTTTCTCATCATTTCCAACAAAGCCTTGTATGCTGACCCTTCGGCAGGGGGCACCGACCGCGTGGCAGAATACGCAGATTATCGGCACAGCTTAGCGGGGGGCAACCATGCGGTAAAAGTGTTGGATGTTAACGATTTATACGAACAGTTCGCCTATGGGGTGCGTTTTCACCCGATCGCGGTGCGCAATTTTTTGCATTGGGCAAAACGCGCATGGCCACAAGTCGAACACGCTTTCATCATCGGTAAAGCCTTGGATTCTCACCAGTTTCGCAATTCGACACAGCAAAATCAAATGGTTGATTCGCTGTTTTTTGTCCCCACCATGAGCAACCCGGGGGCAGATTTGCCCTTCGTGATGCAGGGCAACCACCTCTCCGACCCCATCATGGCCATTGGGCGATTGGCGGTAACGAAGCCTGCGGAAATCCGGGATTATCTCGACAAGGTTGTCCTGCATGAGCAGCAACTTTCCCTGGCCAGCCAAACCATTGGCGACAAGGCCTGGATGAAACGGGTCATCCACAACTCTGGCGGGCTTTCGGGCGAAGCGGGCGTGATTCGCAATTACACCACCAGCATGGCCAATGTGCTGAGCAACAACCGCTTCGGGGCAGACGTACACTCGTTTTATAAAACTTCCGACGACCCGGTGCAAATTTCGGCTTACGAGCAGTTGCTCGATCTGCTCAACAACGGCGTATCCATTTGGAGCATTTATGGCCACTCTTCCGCTTTTGCGGTGGATTTTGACATTGGCCAACCAGAAGCCTACAACAACTATGGCCGTTACCCCTTGATGCTGATTATGGGTTGTTTTTCAGGTCAATGTTCACTTACGCAACCTGGTATCGGCGAGCGCTTTGTACTTGCTGCCGACCGCGGCGCCATAGCCTATATTGCATCCGTGAACTACAGTTTTGTGGACGCGCTTCACTCCTACGGACAGAAATATTACGAACGGCTGGGCGGTTCAGATTATGGCAAAAGCGTGGGCCTCGCACTGGTACATACCCTAGCAGATTTGAAAGCCACGCAATACCCGGGCCTCATCGCGGTGCTCCACCAAAACCTATTGCAGGGCGACCCTGCCGTTCGCTTGCACACGCACGAAGGGCCAGATTATGTGGTGGACAACCAAACGGTTAAATTTGACCCGAATCCCATCGGCCTGGAAAAAGCCAGCGCAAAACTGACATTCGATGCCGTAAACATCGGCGAAAACCCCGGCGGACAAATTGCCCTGAAAATTGAGCAGCGCCTCCCGGACAATACGGTGCTGTGCCGCGTTTCGGACACGATACCTGCGCCGCCCAACCGTTCACATCTCGAATACAATTTGTCTTTAGCCGGGAGCAAAATCGGTTTTAACCGCTTTTTCATCAGCCTTGACCCCGACAACCTGGTGACTGAAAATCCTATCGCTGCCGAAATGAACAATGATCTCAGCGATGCTTCTGGCGAAAAGGGTATGGACGTCTATTTTTACGCCGACGACGTTTCGCCCGTGTTCCCGGCGCCTTATGCCATCGTTTCAAAACCAGACCTGACACTCTTCGCTTCCACACTCAACACTGCTGCCAGGCCACTCCGTTACCTTTTTGAAATAGATACCCTTGAAACTTTCGACAGCCCTTTCAAAAAGTCAACAGAAATGACCGAACGCGGCGGGCTTTTGATTTGGAAACCTGCCATTGCGCTTCAAGACAGCACCGTGTATTACTGGAGGGTAGCCCGCGACAGCCTTGTAAACGGCCAAGCACTCTGGCGTGCGCGCTCCTTCATTTATTTGCCCAACAGCAGTCCCGGTTGGAACCAATCCGAATTTGGGCAATACCGCGACGACACGTTTGGAAACCTTGAGGCCAACGACACCACGCGCCAAATCGAGTTCCGCGACAACGCTTCTTTTATCACGGTACAGGTAACCTATCGCGGGGTAAACCGCTACCCTGGGCTTCAAAACAATTTTTACGAAAATTTTTTGGGCGACTTTGGTTGGGGAGAATTGGGCATTTCACGCGGCGTGGCGCTTATCGTAGCCGATCCAAACACCGGGCGTTTGCTGCACAATCCTCCCGGCGGCCCCTTCAACTTTAATCCCCAAAAAGACCGGATACTTTTTTGGTTTGATACCCGCGATTCTTTGCAGCGGCAAAAGTTGATGCAATTTATAGAATCGGGCATCCCGAACGGCTACTTTGTGGGGCTTTTGGCCTTCAATACCCCTACCGACGCCCAGGGCTACGCGCCTCATCTGTGGGCAAATGATTCCATATCGCAGGGAAAAAACCTGTTCCAAGTCCTTGAAAACCAGGGGGCTAAATCGGTGCGGCAAACGGCTAATTTTACAAGCGCGCCACCTGCTTATGGCTTTGTTTTTCGAAAAAACGACCCGGCTTACCCTGCGCATGATTCCATCGTGAACGATCCCGGCTTGGTGGCTGATATCCGCGCAAATTTCTCGGCCAAATGGTCGGTGGGACAAATGGAATCTCCACCCATCGGCCCTGTAAAGGCTTGGAAGTCATTGCATTGGCAGCACTCAGCCTTTGACGACCCTTCTGACGAAGCTGCTTTGACAGTCCTGGCAGTACGCGATGGACAGCCAGATTCGCTGTTGTTTCGTTTGGAAAACAACTTCGACACGTCCTTGCAATCCCTTTCGGCAACACAGTTTCCGCAATTGAGATTGCGCTATGAATTGGGGGACACCCTGACGAGAACTGCCACACCGCTGGGATATGCCCGGGTGCTTTTTGACGCGGTACCAGAGGGCGCATTGCATCCTGCAGCGCACTTTGTATTCCAGCGTGACACGATGCAGCAGGGCGAAACCCTCCGCGCGTCCATCGCTTTTGCCAATATTTCAGACGTAGCGTTTGACAGCCTGTTGGTCAAGTTTAGCATTGAAAACCAAGCAGGTACAGGCGGAGTGTTTCTCCAAAAACTAAAACCCCTCGCTGTAGGGGATTCACTTCACGCAAACTTCTCCGCCCCTACCCTACCCCTCCTTGGGCCGCAGCGTTTGCTCATTGAAGCCAACCCGTCCGACGTAGGCGGACAACCGGAACTATACCATTTCAACAATGTGCTCTTGCGCGACTTTTTCGTGGGCCACGACGTGCGAAACCCACTTCTTGACGTGACCTTTGATGGCCAACACATCCTGGACGGCGACCTGGTGTCGCCCAAGCCGGAAGTGATCATTACGCTCAAAGACGAAAACCGCTATCTGGCTTTGTCAGATTCCGGCACCTTCACGCTGAGACTGGTATTGCCGGATGGGTCGCAGCAGACGCTCTCGCCCAATGACCCGACACTGCTCTTTTTCCCTGCCGATGCCTCAGATTTGCCGAAAAAAAACCTCGCCCGGCTGGAATGGAGGCCCCTGTTCTTGCAAGATGGCGAATACCGATTGCTGGTGAATGGCCGCGACGCCTCGGGCAACGAAAGTGCCGCACTGGACTGGTCGGTCACTTTCAAGATCATCACAAAGTCTTCGTTGTCAAACGTTTTGAACTATCCCAACCCCTTCTCGACCTCCACCTGTTTTGTGTATACCCTCACGGGAAGCGAGCCGCCCGCGCATTTCAAAATACAGATCATGACCGTGAGCGGGCGCGTGGTGCGCGAGATCACCGAGCAGGAGTTCGGGCCGCTAAAACCCGGCAGCCACCGCAGCGAATTCTGCTGGAATGGCCACGACGAATACGGCGACCAGCTCGCCAACGGGGTATATCTCTACCGCATCGTGGCCAAGAAATCAGATGGTACCAACTTTGATCTTTTTGAGAACGATGCGGCAGATGGATTTTTCAAGCACGGCTTTGGGAAGATGGTGTTGATGCGGTGAGGAAAAGCGCTTGATCACCTGTTTTGTATTTTTGTAGCTGGTTAGGATGGAACACGGATGACACAGATTAGACACGGATTTGCACGGTTTTTTTGAATTCATCCAGAAATCCGTGCAAATCCGTGTCTAATCTGTGTCATCCGTGTTCCATCCTA
>JANMME010001047.1:0-33347 GCA_031373015.1 Saprospiraceae bacterium | reverse complement strand
CGGAAAATTCAAAACCAAACGTATTGATCTCAAAAAGGGCAAATTTTGGCTCACTCGAGCGCTTGAATTTCTTGGTTTTGCGGTTTTATATTTTGCGGTTCTCCTGTTTTGCGGTTTTTTAAAATTCGGGATGACTCATGTAGGTTTAAGATAGATTTAATATGCCGTCTCCCCCGGCTATTGTGGCATCCCCGCATCTATCCAAGCCTTCACTTTCGAGGTCTGACAACTTGAAAGTTGCGGGCCGCTTTGAGGCATTTTCTTAAAGCCGGGCGACCAAGTGATGGCGCCATAAAATTTGCCCGTTTGGGCACTGGCCTTCACTTCATCGTAGTTGGTCAATTTGATCCCGCCACCTGGGTTGTTGATGCCATGACAGCCCTGACATTTTCCGGCCACCAATGGCTGTACATAAGTTGTGTAGCTCACGTTGGTGGTGTCGCATTTGCCGTAACTTTCGTTGCAGACATTGTTTAGGGCACCTTGTTCGATCCATTTTTTCACCAGATTCTTCTGTTCTGTTGTAAACGCTGGAGCAGGCGGGCGCGGCATCCGATCGTTAGGGTCGGTATCAATGATGGATTTGTATATCTTGCTTTGATTTGGGTTGAACGGGACTACTTTTTGCCGGATGTTCGTGTAATCGGTCATAATGATACCCTCTTTATGTGTTATTTCATCGTGACAACCCGACATGGCACAATTGGAGGCCAGCAGTGGCAGTATCTGGTTTTGGAAATAGACAGTGTCTGGGTCGCAGGGTACGCCAGTGGTATCAATCGGGTCAGAAGGTATCACCACCACAGTGGTGTCATTCGGGTCAATCGGCATGATCGGAAGCGGGCCTAATTCGTGTCGGCAAGAGGGCAAAAACAGACCCAACAAAACAGCTCCAACGATGAAAACAAAAAGCACGTTTTTCATGCAAAAAATAAATCTTAAGATAACAGGTGGTTAAAAAATCAAATGGTGAAAACCCGTGAGATGTTGAAGCCAAGGCGAATTCCGCCATTCGACCACTTATTGTTGGTGCGAAGTAAGAACTGCGGCTCGGTCAGCCCCATGGAGTTGGTCACAAACATCGAAAAAACGTGTCCGCCGGTCTCGACCTCCCAACCAACGCCAAGCGTGTCGTAATATTTGGTACGGGTGTAACCAGTGGCCCGCCAACCATATTCAAGCGTAATGGCGCTGCGTTTGGTGATCTTGAAACGCGTGGCGCCTGCCAGCACAAATGCTTCATTGAGGTCGGAAATACGCTCCACCTGGTTGATATGCACCAACGTCGGAGATACTTGCACCGAAAAACGCTCGCTGAATTTGCGCCCGATAATAACTTGGTGCGCGAACGACATGCGGCTGGTCCAGCGGGCATATTTGTCAAAACCATTCGTTGCCTTGTCCGGATCGCGCAGCATGGTATAGTATGCGGAAGAGAACAAGGTGACGCTCACTTGTTTCCAGCCCTGCGAATGCTGACGCAAAAGGCGATATTTTAGGAAGGCGTCTGCCATTTTCTCTACCGAAGTACGGCCAATGCCAAACTCAAGCCGCCCATCATAACTATATTCCAATCCCATGCGGATACTGGCGCCTCCGTCCAGGCCATAGAAATCGTACCAACCTCCATTGAAAGGCCCAAACCGGTGGGCAATGCGAAAATCAAGGGTGCGGCGGCCTGGTACTTCTACGGTATGCAAATTGATGAGTCGAGTCCCTTTGAAGGTGGCCAGTACAGGGCTGTTGTCTTTCAGATCCATATCTGCGAGCAGGTCGTCTCCCTGGGCAAAAAGACTGAGCGGTGACAACAGGATGCAATATATTAGATGTCTAAGTTTCATCGTAAGATGTTGAAAATCAATAAAATTAATTGTCCAAAGATCCGGCATCAATCCATTTTTGGATTTTGGTAATGGCACAATCGTTTAGTTTGCTGGGGCTGTCTTTAGGCATCTGTATGGAGCTGCCGTCCCAAAGGATCGAGCTGAGGAATTTGCCGCTGCTGATCGCCGACTTCACGCCTGCGTAGTTTTCCAGCACGATGCTGCCACTGGCGGACTGTGCGTTGTGGCAGGTATTGTTAGCCCCACAGGAATTGCTCAAAATGGGCTTTATGTGCGTTTGATAACTCATGGTAACAGTGGTGTCGCAATTGTCATTCAGCAAAAGTTCAGGGTGCAGTTCCTGCAAATTGTCAAAGTAGCAGCTACTTTGATAAAACAAGCCCACCATCAAGACCAGGATGGGAACGAATCTGGCTATTTTTTTCATAAAAAATTGGAAATCAGCGAATTATTGTAAGTTAGTTTTCGGTCGCCCCTTGTAAGATCCAGACATAAATCTGCCCAATTTGGACATCTGTAAGCGGGGCGTTAGGCGCGGGCGGCATGACGCCACCATCGTAGAGTCGGATGACATCGTACAGTTTGCTGCTGTGAGGTTTGTTTGGCACCACCAGGCTGGAGAGCTCCGCGTAGGAAAGCAAGTTGAATTTTTCTGGCCTTTCCGTGCCGTGGCAACCTGGTTGGGCGCAATTGGCGGCGATGATCGGGGCTATGTCGCTTTGATAACTGACCGTAGGGACAGGTGCATCGGGCTCTACGGTGATAGTAGTGCATGATTGGGCCATGCACACCAGGAGCACAGCCGATAGAAGCAGTTTTTGCATATAGATCAAGATTGGAATTAGTCAGAAGCGTGTGAAGTTCCGTCGGTGAAACGAGCATTTTGGGTAGAGGGTTGCTTCCAGTTTGTTTTTTGGGCCTAAAAGATTTCCGAACTCTTTAGGCTTGTTGAAGGCAAAAGTGGGGTTGATGGCCATTTAATGGATGACCAAGGTCACTCAACGAGGATGATTCTCCTCCCAACGGGGAATTTTTAAAGATGAAAAAGTATCTTGGTGCAAATGAAAAAAAGCGCAGGGCCATTCCAAAAACAAAAGCCCGATCTAAAAAGATCAGGCTTTTTAATGGCGCACCGCCTACGCACCTTGCCCTTCGGGCGGCGGTGTGGCTTGGCGCACCGCCTACGCACCTTGCCCTTCGGGCGGCGGTGCTTCGGCGGTTAAAGCGGAGAGAGAGGGACTTTAACCCTTTCGCACAAAGCACTAATAATCAATTATTTAAGTCGCTATAAAAAACAAGTGGTGTAAAAAGTGGTGTAAAATAACCCACTTTTTACACCACTTGCTTTAAGACGAACCCCTAATCCTAAGTGAAAAAACCGTGTTGCCCCTGCAAAGAATGATTGACGGTCAAACACCGGGCAACACGGTCGGGACAAAGTTAAGGGGTAGCCCTCAAATCAGAAAGACCCTTTGCCACTAAAAGCAAAAGGTCTTTCGATTTCTATCAACGCGGAAAAGTTTAAAAAGCCGGGGCCAACTCAAACGGGTTGGTAATGGTGCGCCGACCAAATTGCTTTAACAGAGCCGCCTTTGTTTCGCCTTCGCTGACTTGTACTTTTTCTTTCAAAAAAGCCTCTACCTGTGGTTGAGAAATTCCGGGCAAACGACTTTCAAAAAATGGGGGCAAGTCATCGGAAATATACTCACGGTTTACCTCTGGGAAATTGGCAAATGGCTGAATGTCCGATTGGTTTTTGAACCAGTCAGAGTAAACAAACCGCCATTGGCTGTCACTAAATTCAAGTGTTCCGATCTCATTGTTTTCGTAAATGAGCCGGAAAACAAGTCGGGGGGCGGATTTCATCGGCTTTTCCGCGTCTTGTACGCTGGCATTTTCGGAACGCTGCCAGCGGCGTAGCCATGTGATTTTCATGTGCGTTCCTCCTTTTTTATTTGGTGAATAATTTTGGTGAGCATTTGGAAGCGCAAATTAAGACACTTCCTAATCAAATCGTAACGGGTTGGGGAGAACAATTTTTCAAATTCTTTTTCCAGTAAAACATTCGCATTTGCTTCGCAAGCGGGGTTAACCATGTCATCAAATACGAAACGAAATTCAGGGCGGTTTTGATATATTAAACGAGCCAATTCAAAATGGTTGGGATTTTGTACCCCCTCCCAGCCGATTCGAGGCATCGAACTTACGGCATATCTTTCGAGGTTCGTTACCCCATCGGATGTTTTTTCCTGAAAACGCACTAATTTTTCTTCATGCTCATTCCAGAACAGCCCCCGTGCTGAATCATAAACGGGAGAAAAACGTGGTGCACGTTCTCCTTTAACATGACAAATGATCCCCCAATTGTAAATATGTCGGTCATTATTGCCTGTAACGGCATCAAAACAGAGCATTCGCACCAAGTCTTCCGTAATCTTTTGGGAAATGTCGCCATGCCCAAAGCGGTGCTGAATGGCACATTCCGAAAACTGAAACGTAAAAAAGTTCCGAACGGTTCGCCTGTCCTTCTCAATTTCTTCCACCAACGATTCATCGGAGAGATAACCCGCGTAAATTTCTGCACCGTGTTCGAGCCTTTCGCCCGGCCTCAAAAAATACTCGCTTAAAAACCGAAGCCGTCCAAATTCATCATCCACGGCCAACCGGGAGTTGGCGACCGTCACGCCCAAAGCAAAACCCAAACGATTGAGCAAATGTTCCGTGATGCTTTCATTGGGATACCATTTCCGGGCGACTTTGGCAATGTAGGGTGTCCATGTTTTTGGATTGCTTTTGCGCGGGCTTCGTCCGTACTCGTACACACGAATAAAATCTTTGGGTGCTTCGCCTGAAATGGCTTCATCCAAAATCAGCGTGTACCTTTTTGGAAGGGTTGGCAAATGCGTCCGCAAATCAGGGTCAAACCCGGAGTGGTTTTCGTAGGGGACAAATTTCAGCGATTTTGACATGGGTTAGGATTTATTAGGTAGCAATAATCCAGCAAAAAGCCACCAAAAAACTACAAAAAAAGCACGAAAAAAGTAGCCTCACCACTCCGCACGAAACGCATTCTCTAACACCACCGGAAACAAACCCTCCAAAGCTGCAAATTGACCCGCTTGCGCCAGAATGATTGACGGTCAAACACCGGGCAACACGGTTTTACCTTTTTTCAGACCAAATGGCATTATATCGGTAAATCAGTTCATCCGACTCACCTTTTAAGACAAAGCCTAATTGTCCTGAGTCTGCAAGGGCTTGGATTTTCCCACATATTTCTTCCACTAAATCTCCAAGCTTTTCAAGATTTACAAAAGTTTTGTTATATTTGTTTCTATCTTCATGTTTCCCACTCCATAATCTGAAAGGAAGATAAACGAGTGGGAATTCGTTGCCAATACCCACTGTAAAATGGTGAGTCAGTAATTCTTTGTCTCTATCTTTTTCACTTGGGATATTAAATAAACTGAAATCATGCGCAAACGAACATCGCAAAGCGAATAAAGCAAATGACTCTTGTTTGTCCAAATCAGAAAAACAATTCAATGCCTTAATGATTGAGTTACGACCCTCTGATTTTACCATATTAATGGGTTTAAAACAAGTGCCTATTTGATCTAAAAGCGATAAATAGCCAAGTGCTCCAAGCCAATTCCCATGCAAGAATTCATTTGTTTTTTCACCATCGGCTGGATTTCGACCTGTTGCTATCCTGGCATCTCTTAACGCTCTTCTGTAGGCGGACGCTCTTACCCTCCCATTTATTTCTTCGATTTCCATTAGATGAAGTTTTATTGCTTCATTCGAGGACATTAGTTTCTCGCTCATGGAGTAATTAATCTTTGAGAATGACAAATAGTTCCGCTAAATACAGGAGTTTCCTTCCGACAGTTGAAGACTTAGCGTACTAAGTGCTGCATTCTATTTTTGGCTCACCTTATTTTCTCAATATAAACCGCATACTCCTTTTGCCCGGTCTTAAATCGAATCGGGTTTTCGTCGGCTCGCCGATGGGATAGGGTGGAGTAACTCAGAAACTCGCCGTCCTGTTCTTTCATGTCTTCGCACAACTTTTTCAGGTTGCCCCAAACGCCTATCAGTTCGCCGTCGCCATTTAATATGCTGATTCGCCTTTCGATGTGTTCTTTTTTGTAGTCCCTGCTTTTCATGCTGTAAAAATATAGGCTTTTCTGTCCTCTGCGAAAATAGTCTGCAAATTTTCGCACGTTTATTTGTAATTGACAAATATTCGTGCGTATATTTGTACCATCAAACGCAAACAGAATATGAAACAGCAATTCAACCGCTCCGAAATCCTTACCCTCGCTCACCAAATCCGCCGCCAAAACCAGTTCCTTACATGGGGGCAATGTCAGGCGCAAGCGTGGCAAATTGTTCGCCTCCGTGTTGCCCTTCGCCTTGGTGCTACCCGTTTCGTTTTCCAAAAGCAAGACGGCGAAGTGCGGGAAGCCTACGGCACACTCAACCCAACCCTTTTCCAGTACGAGCACAAAGGCAGCGACCGCGCCGAAAACCCAACCGCCATTAAGTATTTCGACCTCGACAAAAACGCATGGCGTTCTTTCCGTGCCGAACGCATTTTAAAAGTAGCGGCCTAATCAGTAGGCCGCTTCTGTTTTTTCCAACCGTCAAAACTACTTTCTTATGCCCGCGCCTCGAATTTCATTTCATCCCGGCAAACCTTCATTTGCTGAAATCCATATCTGTACCTCCGCGCCACTTGATTGGATTACGTCCGTGCGCCATTCTTTTATTTCCCTGCTCGACTGTTTCCATGAGCCACTTCCCCCCGATGTCTCGTACTTACAAAGCCACGCGGTCGGGTTGCTTTGCTCGCTTCATCCCTTGCCCGCTCAAATGAAAGCGGGTGTTATGGCACTCGACACCCCGCCCGATGTGCATGAAAACGGAGGGTATTATTTTACGCCGGGCGGCTTGGTTCTCAGATTGCAGGTAGCCACTTTCGAGGGCATGGATACGACTTTGTGGGCATTGCTTGCCGTTGGGAAGTATAGCGGTTGCCGCCTCTCCGATGAAATCCGTACTGGGTATTTTGAACTACTTGGCGCACTCATTGCATCACCCGCTGACATTTCAGCCGCGTTAACAAGCTAAACCGCTTACTTTGTCAACTCTCCATCAAAGAGGATAAGGGCGAAATTGCATACAAAGGTGGTTCAAATAGGAGAAATGGGGAGGGTTTAGGTTGTTACTGTGCCCTCAAAATGCAGAATTAAATTGTCAATTTTGTCTGCTTACCAACCATCGGCAGGGGCCGTGTTTTGAATTCGAGTACTTTGAGTTGCCTTGGCTTAGGAGAGCGAACGAACAAAAGGCCCACCCTAAGCAAAACAAAGGTATTAGGCCATTTGTGATACTATATCCAACCTTCTTGCTTTCAAACGCCCATTAATTACAATAATCGAATGGTGGCCGGGTTAGCTTGTGGTGATCATTTTTTGGTTTTTCAAAAAGGTATAGGTGGGTTTTCAAAAGGTTGGAATTTAGGGAATCGTGAAGCCCAACGCATTTGTAAAGCGTCTTGGCTTCAGAAATTTGTTTAAGGCTCAAAATGGTCCCAGTCAAATTAGCTTCATCCAAATAAGCGCCAAGCAATGCTGCATCCTTAATTCTTTTCTCATCTTTCATGTCGCCTTGTTTCTGGTTAAAATAGCTCCATATTAGTAAATCATCATCACCGCTACTATAAAGAAAATTGGCTTTAGTCAAATCCGCCTGCGTTAGTATAGCATGACTAAAATTCGCCCCAAATAAAGTTGCCCCACTCAATTTTGCTTTTGTTAAATACGCTTCGGAGAGATTCGCCCCACTCAAATTTGCATCGCTCAGGTCTGTAGAATCCAAGTATGCCTCACTTAAATCACATAGTATTAGATTTGCCTTTCGAAGTATTGTATTATTCAAATTTACTTGACGGAAATCCCTTCTGGCCAAAATCACCTCGCTAAAATTCACTCCCCATAAATCTGCCTTACATAAATTTGCGTCCTCTAAATTCGCACTATGTAAATCCGCTTTACTTAAATTCGCTCGACGCAAATCTGCTTCGCCTAAATTCGCACTACTTAAATCTGCTCCGCTTAAATTCGCTCCACGTAAATCTGCTCCAGCTAAATTTGCCCGACTTAGATAAGCACCATTAAGAATTGCATATTCTAAATCTGCTGTCTTAAAAGTTGAAGACTTAAAAATTCTATTAAATGTGGCGGTATCCAAAGGTAACAAAGTTAAAGTTATCAACAACTGCCCCCGCTCTGGGCTTAAAGGCCAAGAAATTAAAGTATCTCCTTCTAAATATCGGTAAGGTTTAAAAGAATGACTTAATGCCGCAATTTGCCCAATCAAGGACTGACTCAATGAATACTTCATTGTGTCAACTGCCGCCTTTGAAATCCCTTTGCTTCGCAATTCGTTTTTTTTGCTCTTTTATCTCATCATCTACTTTGTCCATAATGTTGCTCATTAGCATCACCAAAGCTCCACGGCGGCTGGCTTCTTCGAGCGACATTTGTTGTTTGATAAAGCCATTCTGATTTCCTAAAAGGTCATTTTGGCTTTTTAGTAATCCATTCTGACTTAGCAGCAGCCAAGTACCTGCTACTGCCACGATCAAGGTCAGGACTTTAATTCCAAACTCCCATTTATGCTCTGGTGTCCGCAACCAAGTAAAAAAACGCCCTAACGCCGTCCGTTGCGACGTGGGTGCAATTCGCCGTAACTGTCTTGGATTGGGCGTGGGCCGCTTGCCTTTGGGAAATTCTGGCTTAGATGCGTTGGTGTTTTCAGACATGAATGAATAGATAAGTTTTACAGTCTTATTTTTTGCTCAGATTCATTTCATTTTGCCTCCTTTAACCCAAAGCCACTTATCCACAAAACGGTTTTCCCTAATTCTTTCCAAGTTGTTTACCGTGCCAACAAATGGGCGTTCGATGATGTCCAACATCTCCGAAATACTTGCCAGTGTTTGGCGGATTTCGTTTTCATGCTCCATCCTAAACCGTTCAATTTTGGCAAAGTAGTCCTTGTAAATATTAGTGCGATGCTTCAATGCCTCCTTTGCACGAATATCTAAAGGCATCACTTCCCAAGGGTTCATCAAATACATGATTTTTGAGGAAAGCGAAGTTGCCATTTTGCCATGTGTCAAATCCATTCCCTGAATCATCCGTGCAAAATCATCCACATCATTTGTCCTCCCTTGTTCATGCCATTCCAAAGCACAAGTGAGCAGTTTTGAGGTCAAATCCTTCTTCGTGTTCCGGGCTACCCGGTATTCATCAATGAAGTTTTTGAAAGTTCCTTTAGCCTTTTGTGCATAATCATTGAGACTGATTTCCTTTTTTGAAAAGCTGATGAACTTGGCAAAGTAATTCAAGTCACTTTCGTAAGTGGAAAGCATATACCCAACGGATAAAATCTGTTCATTTGTCATCATGGAATTGCTAAGTATATATCTTTTGTAGGGCCTCTCTGCACAAAGGTGTTGGTTTGTTTTCAAACTCGATACATGGAAAATGTTTCTCAATCGTTCCTACATATAGTATATTTTTTATTAAATTGTATTTCGTGATTAGTTGTTTGTTAGGTTCATTTGGATAATTCTTTTCCCATTCGTATCCCAATACTGATAATACATTAAAATAAAGTAAAATCTGTTCATGGGAAGATAATTGAGCACGAAGAGTTTTAATATAATTATATTTATCGCCAAATGAGATAATCGTTTGGTTGTTAATGTATGTCACCATTTGAAACAAATGTCTGAAATAGTGCCCCAACCTAATCTGATGCCCTAACATAAATCTGTCATCAAAATTTCCTTCATTTTTAAGCTGCTCATAATTTTCCAAACAGTTTTTTACAAATTCATCGGTGAATTGTGGGTCGTAATCATTGATATACCGCTTGAATGTGTCAATTTTAAGTTGAGATTGAGGGCCTCGACAACCAAACCAAAAAAATAGATACGAAAAATTTATAACCTTTTCTTCGTTATAAGCCATATTCATCTTAACATTCAACTCTTCCGCTAATTTTAAACAAACTCTCACTTCACGAACTAAACGAGGTATCGCTATCCTTCCCGTTCTGTCGGAAAGGGCAATTTCTGAACAGTTTTCACGGTGTATTTTCAGTAATTCAAAGAAACGGCTTTCGATTTTTTGCTTTCGACTATCAAGTTCTTGCTC
Organism: Saprospiraceae bacterium; assembly: GCA_031373015.1. Taxonomy (GTDB): domain Bacteria; phylum Bacteroidota; class Bacteroidia; order Chitinophagales; family Saprospiraceae; genus M3007. The sequence goes on along the minus strand of JANMME010001047.1, from coordinate 23,269 downwards.
TCGAATAGTATGAATCAGCAAAAGAATACTTGCCAAGGAAAACAATGCCCCAACCAAACCCCCAATTAAAGACCCAAAATGGTCTAATCTATCTGTGTCAAGTGGAGGCAAAAAATCGAAGGGGAGCGATTTTATCCAGAACAATAAACTAAAAATGATAAGTGATGCAAACCCTAAAATTAAGGCGGCTGTCGAAATGCTCTTGTAAGATATTTTCATAATGATATGATTTTTAACCTCACCACTCCCCCCGAAACGCCTTCTCCAACACCCCCGGAAACAACCCCTCCAACGCCGACAACTGACCCGCTTGCGCCGCTTTCAGGGCATCTATTTTGGATAGTAGTTGAAGAAAGCCTTTTTGCAAATCAGGGTCAGGAACAGGGACAAGTGTTTTTTCAAGTTTGTTCAAACACAAAGTTTTGTTTCTGCCAGCACCACCCGGTGAGGCGGCATTGATGTCTTCCATTCCTTTGCGGGTCAGAAAATGAAAGCACAAAAATTCAGGTAAGGCAACCCCTTCTTCACAAACGCATGAAATAAACCGATGTGAGCCAAAACGCCCGTCATCCTCTTTTTGGGCAACTGCCATTGCTCCTTCCCATGCAAAGACATTGCTAAACATCAAATCCCCCGCTTCTATCTTATACAGGCGTTTCGTACCGACTTCAAACCCAGTAAGGGCAGGTTTGTGAAATGTCCCTTTCCCAAAACTTCGGATACCCAATTCTGGATAAATACCATCCTCAGAAATAGCAACTTCGCGGCGCACAATCGGCGCAACTTTCTCCATCGGTTTCCAATCCGCGCCCTCAATCATTTTTTGGTATTGTATCAAAAGCAGCCCTTTCATTTCTTTTTCCTGCTCCACCCTTAATCCCTTCACCGCATCTACTTTACCTTTCAAAGCCACCAATCTCCCAGCGATGCGCTGTTGTTCGGATAAGGGAGGGAGGAAGATTTCTATTTGAAGAAACTCGCTGGGTTTGACCCGATTTTTGCCGCTTGTGCCGAAGGCTTTTTCATTACAACTCTCCCAAAAAAACTTGGCTTTGGTAAGGAAATTGAGCCAATCAGGTGAAACAATCTCGTTTTTGGGATGATAAACCGGAAATTCGGGCGACACATAAAAGCCATTTAGCCTTTCATTAATAACCGCAACTGCTCCATTTCTAACCCAAATTTTGTTGAATGTCAGATCCCCTTTTTGGGCTTTGTAGAAAAATTTATATTGGGTTTGGCTGCCCAAAATATCTTCTCTGGCATACGCGCCTTCTCCCCAAAGCCTAATCCCAATCTGAGGGTAATTTTCCAAAGGTGTTACTGAAACGGTATTATCCGAAAGTTTCAACAGCTCTCCCATTTTGACTTTTGTCCAACCTTGTTTCATACCGCTACCTCCTTTCCTGAATCAATCAGGTTTTGTATGTCGGTCATCAGTTCCATGATTTGCCGCTCTTTTTCGAGTATGGCGGCAATGGCTTCGGAGGGTTCGGCATACTCGATTTCATTGCGGCGGGTAGGATTTTTGCGGTCAAGGTTGGCAGAAAGCAGTTTGCCACCTTTGTCGTATTGCAGGATTTCGGCGGCGGGTATGCGCCAAGCGTTTTCATTTTCCTGTCGGTCATTCCACCAAGCAATGCACCCGGCAAATTCTTCAAATTGAATAGGCTTGGTTTTGGAGTATTTCTTTCGTTCGGCGGGCGGCTGGATTTCGTAAAACCACACGTCATGGGCTGGCCTTCCTTGCTCGAAAAAAAGCAGGTTGGAAGGTATCATGGTGTAAGGTTCAAAAACCCCATCGGGCAAGCGCACCACAGTATGCAGGTTGTATTCCTTCAACATTTGCTCTTTGATACGGGCGGCAATGCCGTCGGCAAATAGTGTCCCATTCGGCACAACCACGGCGGCGCGTCCACCCCTTGCGCCCGGTTTGGCGCGTTTCAGTCGGCGCATAATCAATTGCAAAAACAGCATGGCCGTCTCAGCCGTCCGCATATCATCGGGGAAATTATTGAGGATGCCGCGTTCTTCTTCGCCACCAAAAGGGGGATTGGTCACAATGATGTCTACCCGTTCGCGGTCGCCTATGTCGCGTAACGGCGTTCGGAGCGAATTGCCGCTATCAATATTCGGATATTCGAGGCCGTGCAAAAGCAAGTTCATTTGGCAAAGCAGGTAGGGCAGGGGCTTGGCTTCGCCGCCGTAGATGCTGCTTTGTTGGAGGGTGTCGTACTGCTCTACGTTTTGGGCTTGTTTGCGCAGGTGTTCAAAGGCTTCTACCAAAAAACCACCCGTCCCGGCGGCGGGGTCGAGGATGCTTTCCCCCAATTGTGGGTCGAGCATTTGCACCATGAATTTCACGACGGGGCGGGGTGTGTAAAATTCACCCGCATCGCCCGATGCGTCGCGCATTTCTTTCAGGATACTTTCGTAAAGGTGCGAAAGGGTGTAGATTTCCTCTGTGCTGGTAAAGTGGATGCTATCTATCTTGTTTACCACGTCGCGTAAGAGGTAGCCGTTTATCATGCGATTGGTCACGCCTCGGAACACGGTCGCCACCACGTCTTTACGCTCTTTGCCCGTTTCGCTTTGCAGGCTGCGCAGGTGGTAAAACAAACCCGCGCCGTCCGTACCATCGGGCAAAGTGCATTTTTCGTTGTTTATGAAGGCCAGCAGGTCATCCCCTGTCAGATTTTGGTTTTTTGCCCAATCGCGCCAACGGTATGGTGAAGCAATGGCGGGGCGGTAAGTTTGGCGTTTCAACAATGCGCGGGTTTCCTGTTCCATTTCCACGTCATCCAAAAATTTCAGGAACATTATCCAAGTCAGCATGGGAAGGCGGTCGGCATCGCCATTCATGCCTTTGTCTTTGCGCATGATGTCACGGCACGATTTAATCAGGCCGGACAAGCGTTGGGCGGTGGTTTCCGTTTTTACTTCTTTTTCTCGTTTTGCCATAAGGTCATTTTACGCAGCTTCGGCGTAGAGTAGTTTTTGAATGTCATCCAATGCCCTTCGCAAATTGGGCGCACCGCCAAACAGGGCGGCTATTTCTGTAATGTTCCCTTTGTCGGAAATGGGTTTCACTTCCAAAACCCCGGCGTTCAATTCGGTCAGGCCAAATTGAACGTACTTGTCCAAAATCAAATCAATGATTTCCCGCGCCCCGTTGGTGTAAGCCGCCAATGTTGCGGCTTTGCGTACCCGTTCGGCGCGTTCGCGGCGGGTCATGGGTTTGAGGTCAAAGGCCACAAAGCAAAGCATATCAAAAGGGTCGGCATCTGTTAGTTTCGTAATGTCGGAAAGTTGCTCCAAAGAAATACCCCGGCCTTCCAATTCAGCCACGATGTTTTCCCGTTGTTCCGGGTCAGCCCATGCCGTTTGAAAGGCTTTGGCATCGGTGAAAAGCGTGGAAACTTGCTCTTTGGCGTATTGGGTATATTGCACCGTGCGCAGTTTGCCGCTTGCGTCCAATACTTGCACACTTTCGGCCACGATGGTCACTTCTCCCTCGGTGACGTAGTATTTGCGGCGTTGTTCGCCTTCATCGGTAAAGCCTTCGATTTGTTCGTCTGTCCAATCGGCGGGCGGTGTTTCGGTGCGTTCTTCTACGAAAGTTCCTTCCACGACTTCGCCGTTTTCATCCATTTCTTCCGAAGTGATTAACGGCGGTTCACCGTCAAAATCAGGGTCGGCAAAATTTCGGGTTGCGCTCCCGGTGTAATCCAAAATGGTGAAAAACAGTTTGTCTTTATCCTCCTTAACCCGTGTGCCGCGCCCGATGATTTGTTTGAATTCAGTCATCGAATTGACCATTCGGAAAAGCACGATGTTTTTGCAGGTCGGCACGTCTACCCCGGTACTCAGCAGTTTGGAGGTAGTGACAATGACGGGGAAATCCTGCTCAATATCCATGAATTTGCCCAATAGCCCTTTGCCCCAATCGCCTTCATCGGACACGATGCGGACAACGTAATTTTGGTTTTGCTTTACCAAGTCGGCATTAAGGTTGCTCAACTCCCGGCGCATTTGGTCGGCGTGTTCCTGGTCGTGACAAAAGATGATGGTTTTATCCAATCGCCCGTACTTTTTCAAATGCTCGGTCAGGTGACGGGCAACGGCTTTTGTACGCGGTAACAGGGAAAGTGTGTGTTCAAAATCAGGGGTCAGGTAAACGTCATCGGGAATGACGTTGCCATGTGCGTCGGTTTGCCCGGCTTGTGGTCGCCACCCTGTTGCATCGGCTTCGGTCACAATACGGCGCACGATGTAGGGTGCTAAGAAACCATCTTCAATGCCTTGCCGCAAACTGTAAATGTAGAGCGGGTTGCCAAAGTAGGCGTATGTGTCTTTGTTGTCTTCCCGCAAGGGTGTAGCCGTCAAACCCAATTTGGCGGCGGGTAAAAAATAGTCCAAAATCATGCGCCAATTGCTGTCATCGGTCGCGCTTCCCCGGTGACATTCATCCACCACAACCAAGTCAAAAAAGTTGCGCGGGAACTGTCGGAATAACCCTTCACGGCTTTCACTTTCGGCCAATGACTGATAAGTGGAAAAGTAGATTTCGCGGCTTGTAGTCGCGCCGTCATCAAAAATCGAAGCCCGTGCATCCGCAAAAATGGCAAAGTCTTTGGCATAGGGGTCATCCACTAAAATCTTTCGATCTGCCAGAAACAATACTTTTGGGCGGCGGTATTCGCCTGTGTTGTTCCAACGGTTGTTCCAAAGTTTGTAGATGATTTGAAAGGCTATGGAGGTTTTGCCCGTACCTGTTGCCAGCGTAAGCAAGAGCCTGTTTTTGCCTTCCAAAATAGCTTGGATTGCCCGGTTAACGGCAATTTCTTGATAGTAGCGGGGGGGCTTGTCGGGGTTGGGGAACAAAGGTTTCAGTAGGATTTCCTTTGTGTTTTCACTTATTGGATCGGTTGCGTGTAGTCTGTTCCAAAGTTCCTGTGGGGTAGGGTATTGGGTAATGATGGTTTCTAACCCGGTAATGAAATCAAACTCTACAATTTCCGCGCCGTTGGTTGCGTAGGCAAACCGACAATCCAGCGTTTCGGCATAGTCCTTTGCCTGTTGCAGCCCGGCGGATGCGGTCGAATATTTCTTCTTTGCCTCAATAACTGCAATGGGAAAATTTTGACCAATGCGCAAAATGTAGTCTGCCTTTTTGGGCTTTTGCCTTTTGGCTACCTTGCCCAACACCACGATTTTGCCGTCGGTGAAAGTCCGTTGCTCCAGTATGTGTTCATCCGTCCATTCGCTCGCATAAAGTTTGGGCGTTACCTCCTTTCGGCAGGTATCGGCTTCGCTGTCGCTGTTTAGCGGGATGATTACTTTCTTTAGTTCCATTTCGCGGGTTTGGTTGGATTCGCGCCATTGGGCAGCAAAGAAATATGAAATTTCTGAAATTCCAGTTCCAAACCCGCGTCCATGTCTTTGCTATTGCAATTCAGTGTCCACGTTTTCCGTCAAAAGCCACTCCAAAAGGGCAGACGGGGCATAACCCGTTAGCCCTTCCCCGTTCTTGGTATCCACCCAATCGTACACCTCCGGGGCATAGACAAAATCTTTACATTGATCGGCTGGTATCACCGTTTTTACACCGTTTTTTTCCTGTTTCGGAAGGTCAAATCCGAATCGTTCAAAGAGGCGGTAAGGCTTCATTGCCTTGTAAATGTTAATCAGTGCTTTGACGTAAATCTTTGGAGGCATTTTTCCTTTATCCCTTTTGTCGAAGTCGGTAAAAATCTTGCTGCCGTATTTGATGATCTCCACTAAATCCCTTTCGAGGTTTCCCACGGGACGGTAGTATTGGGCCAAAGGGGAAGTATATTTTTCCGTCCATTTCATTTGCCATTCCTTTATCAAAAGGTCGGCCATTGCTTTGTTAGGCACTATCAAATGTAGGTGCGGATTGTATGTTCTTCGGCTTGGATTGAAGTTGCATTCCAAGCATTTTATACCCATGAATTTGATTTCCCCGCCCCGTTGACTTTGCTTTCTATACTTATTCTTGATTTGCCGGAATGCCTTATTTACTCCTAAAAACCACAGCTCCAATTTTTTGGCAGGGACGGACTTTTGGGTTAGCGTGACAAAGTGCGGGTCTTCCCAAGTTTGAATAACGGGTAAGTAACGATTGATGATTTCCGCTTTTCGGATGCTGGCACAAAGTGGGCAGAATCGGTTTTTGCAGTATTTCCCGTAGATGCGTCCTTTGTAGCCGACCAACACGCGCTGGCAATGAAAGGTGTTCCAAAAAGTGCGGGCAAGTTCGTCTTCCCCTCTCCTTTCCAACTCGGAAGCAACCCACACGCACAATGCCTGGGCTGTGAGTTTTCGTTTTGCGCGGCCTTTCAAAGCCCGTTTGTCGGTCAAATCTGTCCCTTTCCCTAAGAGCGTTCGTATTGGCATTTCTGTGGTACGCTCCGTTTTGGCTGTCTCACTGTCTGCTAACGTATAGATGGCCTTTTCGGAAGGTGTTGAGTTGTTCTTTTTCATAGCCTAAGCGTTTTTGTTGCGAGCGGGAGCCGCTCGTTTGTTGTTATCGAAAAGAGATTGTGTAAAAGCCTCAACGACTTCCTGATGCCGGAAGCGGACAATGCCACCCGTTCGGTACTTTTTGAGAACGCCGCTTTTTACCTTGTTGTCCAGCGTGGCAATGCACACGCCCGCAAGGTCGGCGGCTTCTTTTCGGGTGAGTAGTTTTTGATTGTCAGCAGTTGCGGCGGCGGGTGGGCATTCAGAAATGACCTTGCGCAACGCTTGCTCAACGATGTTTCGGATCGTTGATTCAGGGATGGAAATAAGCACTATGTCTTGCATATCGCATGAGTTTTGTTGATGCGAAAGTGCAGGTGTACTTTTCCCCTGTGCAATTACCAAGTCATTACCGTAATGACTTGGTATTGATTTTCAGTTATTTACCTCCGTTTGGGGTTGGGTAGAACTCCGTGAAATTTTGAAACATATTCAGGTGTGAATACTTGTTCAAATGTTCCACCTAAATCTTCGGTGTATTCACCCGGTTTTAAAATTTGGTCAATGGTGTTTGAATTGGTGAAGCAATCCTTAATCGTTTCAGGCTCAAAATCTGTAATCCATCCTTTTGCCCTCAATCGAATGAACAGTTCCGCTAACTCTTTTTGTGTGCCTAACCATTGGATTTTGTTGCCTTTGCTTTGTGGGATTTCAATGTTGAAAAAAGATGCTGGTTCGATGGGAATGGGTGTAGCGTCTTCAATGAGCCTCGTTATGTATTGTATCCGTTTATCGTATCCTTGATTGGTGGGACAAGTACTTGGGTTTTTGCAAATTTCATTATGCTTTGCGTAGTTCCTTTTTAGCATTTTATTGCACCATTCCAAAAATGGGAGTTCCAAATTTCTTGAAATCGAGCTTGCCTTTTCACCTATGTAATTTTGGAAGCCCCTCCAGCCATCCTTTTGATAGCCCATTTTGGAATTATCTGCAAGATGCCAGCCCACTAAATCACTATCAAAAAGAATTGAATCAGGCAAATCTGCCGGGATGATATTGGAGTTTTCCTTCAACCTATTTTCCAATTCGTAAAGATTGGCTTCTAAATTTTCACTTTCGGAAATCTGGCCTCCATCACTCGATAGGGTTGCCGCATCTCGAATTTTACTAACGGCCTGAAACATCATTAGGTAGAATTTTGGATTTGGCTGCAAGTAAGCATTGATGCAGTCTTGTAATTCGGCATCGGGGTCTGTGCTTTGAATTATTTCCATGACCAAATCTTCATACTCTTGGTGGTCGGTAAGGCGTTTGCGAAGTCTTGCCATGATTTTAGATGGTTAGTTATTTGAAAAATGGATTGTCAGAAACGAGCAAAGCGTGTTCGTCGGGGCTGATGCGGACATACTTGTAAAACATCCGCTCGGTGGTGTGGCCTGTTATGGTCATAATATATTTCAGGGGTACGCCCGCTTTATAGGCGTTGGTTGCAAACGAACGCCGCGCCGTGTGGGTGGTCATTAATTCATACTTAGGGCAAGTTTGTTCAATCCGTTTTCCGTTGCGGAAATGGGTTAGCGTGGTCGGTTCTGTCAACCCTGCCATTTGACCGACCTCTTTTAAATACTCGTTGAAATTTTGGTTGGAAATCGCTTTGGGCAGTTGGTAGCCGTAGCGGGTCAGGATTTCCCGGACTTCGGATTTAACAGGGATGGTGACTTTTGCCCCGGTCTTTTGGGTCAGCATATCTATATACTCTTTGCCGTTGGCGGCTTTTTTAAAATTGCCCTGTTTCAGTACGGTAAAATCCGAAAAGCGCAACCCGGTATGGCATCCAATCAGGAACAGGTCGCGTACACGACAAAGGCGAGGGTTGCCGGAAAGGTCAATGTTGAGCAGTTGGGCAAGTTCATCTTCTGTCAGGTAAATAGCGGGCGGCTCTTCCCTCACTGCTACTAACCATCCATCCCGTATTTTTAGGTCGGGGGAAATTTCACGTTGGTCGGCTTCTCTCAAAACGGTTTTGAGCGTGGACGTTAATTTATGAACGTAGTTGTTCCCGAAGCCTTTGCCGAAAAGGTGGTTTGAGAAGTTGCTGAAAAAGGCATGGTTGAAATCTCCAAATAATAGGTCGCGCTGTAAAACGCCGTCCGCATACGCTTTCAAATGGTTGAACGTAGAAACGTAAACCTGAATACTACCTTTTGAGTAGTTAGGGTTAGCCCTCCGTTCTTCGATGAATCGCTGGAAATATCGAAAAAAGGTTAGGGTTTCGTCCGACGCTTCCCGCTTGCCCAAAAAGGTATCCAGTTCCTTTTTAAAGAACTCGTTTGTAAGGTGGGATTTGTTGTACTGGCTGCGAAGGGCAATTTGGGCGGCTTCGGTTTCAATCCGATTTAGTTGCGCGTTGATTTCGGTGTAGTCTGGAAACTTGCGGTCGGGCTTTGCCCTTTCTTTCTCTTTGTCCCAAAACTCCTTTGGAACGGTGACACCTGTATAGTAGCGAAGGAATTGCCCTTTCGAGTAGGTGTACTGCAAGTAAATCTGAAAATGTGGAAAGCGGGGATCGGGCTTTGGCGCGAAACGAGGTTTGCGCATAGTGTCATTCTTTTGTAGTGTGAAAGTTGAACCGTCACTACAAAAGTAAACCTTTTATCCGGTGGTGCAAAAAGTGGTGAAGTTTTTTTTGCGCTCGGTTCGTTTTGTTTCGGTTAGTTTAGGGTTTTGATTAACTCTAAATCGTTGATTATCAGCAAATCAAAACTAACCTAAACTAACTCAAAACAATGGATTGCGGAGAGAGAGGGATTCGAACCCCCGGTACCTTTGACAGTACGTCTGATTTCGAATCAGGTGCATTAAACCAACTCTGCCATCTCTCCTTTACCCGCCGAAGCGCCGCAGCCCGAAGGGCCAGGTGCGAAGGCGGGTTCGTTACTTTAGTTCAAATTTTCACCGCAAGCCGGTCTATTTTGACAACAAATGCTTCTTCAAAAACGCCCTCCCAGACCCCGTTTTTAAATATTATTCAAATTCAAAAGCCCTACCTCGATCCGGAAAAGAACAACACCAAGCCAATTTTACAGGAAGTCTATCCTTTGTTATGGGCACCCAGCCTTTTTGGTGTCGAGTAAAGCGTTCTTTCAAATTGCTTGTGCATCCTGTGTACAGTTGGTTATCGTTGCAAACCAAGACGTAAACATAGTAATACTGAGCAAATGGGTTTTCTGTTGTGTTTTCATTGGCAGACATGTTGGTTGTTTCATGGGGCTTTAGGTTATTGGTTAATGAAACAAATTGCCGTCGTCTTTGCCCTTCGGGCTGTGGCGAACCGCCTTCGCCGTTGCCCTTCGGGCTTTGGGCTGGGGTTGAACCGCCTTCGCCGTTGCCCTTCGGGCCTTGGGCTGGGGTTGAACCGCCTTCGCCGTTGCCCTTTGGGCCTTGGGCTGGGGTTGAACCGCCTTCGCCCTAAACGGGCTATGGCGGTTAAATCAGTTGGTTTGAACCTGCCGCCGTCGCCCTAAACGGGCTATGGCGGTTAAAGCGGAGAGACGGGGATTCGAACCCCGGATACACTTTTGGCGTATACACACTTTCCAGGCGTGCTCCTTAAACCACTCGGACATCTCTCCTTTACCCGCCGAAGCCCGCAGCCCGAAGGGCAAGGGCGTAGGCGGGTTTGTTTTCGAACCCACCATTGCAAGGGCGTAGGCGGGTTTGTTTTTTTCTTCCATTTGTCAACCCGCCGTCGCCCTAAACGGGCTATGGCGGGCAAGCGGGTCGCAAAGGTAAAAATACCTTCCACAAAATACAAGCCTGCTTGGAAACAGAAATTTTCAAGTGCCACCGTTTTATCTTTGCCTCACAACATTTTCAAGAAATGAGCCTACAAAAAAGAGCCGCCAGTTTTCGTTATGCTTTTCAAGGGCTGATCCATTTGTTCAAAAGCCAACCCAATGCACGCATTCATATTGTGGCCCTGGCGGCCGTCGTAGCGGCAGGTTTTTATTTCCAAATCTCGCAACTGGAATGGATAGCCGTGGTGCTTTGTGTGGCTTTGGTGTTGAGCTTTGAGGCTGTGAATACTGCTATCGAGCACCTTACGGATTTAGCGTCGCCTGGGTTTCATCCTTTGGCTGGAAGGGCCAAAGATGTGGCAGCGGCAGCGGTTTTACTGGCAGCAATGGGAGCCGTCGTGGTGGGCGCCTTGGTTTTTTTGCCCAAAATCTTGGCCTGTTTTTCAGTTTAGCGCCGTAAAATCAGGCGCTTTGAGTATTTTATACTTAATTTTATATGGGTTCAAAAATATACCTCATCCCCTGAAATAGCGGTGAAATCTTTGTTTTTGGGTTAAATTTTTGCAAAAAGCGGACATTTTTAAAGTAAAAACGGAACATTGAGAACGGTACAAAGCGGAATTTTAAAAAGGTCTTGGTTGTAATTGTACTCCTTACACTATTTTCACCCCTCGAAAATTCGCCTAATGTTTGGGGCGAAGCGTTTCCTTAGACACTGCAAAGTTTTTTTTGCCTTGCTCACACCAACTTTTACCGTTCGCGCATCTATGCAGCTGACGACTTTGGGAGACAAGAAAATTAGCTTGCAAATGGGATTGCGCTGCGCCCGAAATTTTAAAGCATCTCAAACTTAAATCATTCATTCACAAAATTTAAAAGCAGCATGTCAGCAGCAAAACCCACTCAAGCAAAACAACAAAGCGGCCTTGGCGTATGGTTTCCGTACCTTGTGATCCTCGCATTGTTAATTGTCTCTTATTGCATCTGGAAATTCGTGTTCGGCGCAGCCGGCAACTTTGTCGACGGCGATAATACCAAAGACCCGATAAATGGGAATATCGGAGGTACCATCTACAAGGGCGGCTTTATCGTGCCTTTGCTCCTCACTGCCTTGTTTACGGTGGTTGTGTTCGTCATCGAGCGTTTCATTACCCTTGGCAAAGCAAGTGGCGCTGGAAATATTGACGCATTTGTGCGCGGCATCAAGGGCTTCCTAGACCGTGGTGACATCAGTGGCGCTACCGCTGCTTGTGACAAACAAAAAGGTGCCGTGGCTAATGTCGTGCGCGCGGGCCTTCAGAAGTATGCCGAAATGGAAAAGGTAACCGGCATGGAAAAAGATGAGAAGGTGATTGCCATCCAAAAAGAGGTGGAAGAAGCCACAACGCTAGAACTGCCGATGTTGGAAAAGAACCTCAACATTCTGGCTACGATCGCGTCTATTGCTACATTGCTGGGTCTTTTGGGTACGGTATTGGGTATGATTCGTTCGTTCGCAGCACTTGCAAATGCGGGCGCCCCGGACTCAACTGCCCTTGCAACAGGTATTTCTGAGGCACTTATCAATACGGCGTTGGGTATTGGCACTTCGGCTTTGGCTATTATTGCCTACAACTTTTTCACCGCACGTATTGACACCCTGACCTACCGTATTGACGAAGCAGGCTACAGCCTCACACAGACGTTTGCAGCAAAAGGACACTAAACTAAAGAAATATGCCTAAGCACAAACCGGCGCGAAAAGCGCCAACCATTGATATGACGGCCATGTGCGACGTGGCGTTTCTCTTGCTCACCTTCTTCATGCTCACCGCAAAGACGAAGCCGCAGGAGACCGTGGTGATTGACACACCCTCGTCCATATCCGAAACAAAATTGCCCGATGCGGGTACGCTTACCATATTGATTGCGAAGGATGGCAAAATCTTTCTCGACATGACGGGTCAGCATACGCGGATGAGCTTGATTGATGACATCAACAACCGTTACCAACTTGGCCTCAACGACGAGGAAAAACTCAAGTTTGGCAATATGGGCAGTTTCGGGCTATCGCACAGCCAACTCAAAAAGTACATAGACCTCACACCTACTGAGCGTGCAACGTTCCCCCAGCCTGGTATCCCTGTGGATACTGCGGACATCAACAAGAGCGAACTGGCGGACTGGATCCACAATGCCCGTCTCGCTCAATTCCGCATGAAGCAAGAAGGGAAAGTGAAGGACGAGTACGTGATGATTGTAAAGGCCGACCAGGACACTCCTTACCCCGCAGTGCAAAAGGTGATCAATACGCTGACAGACATCAATGTCAACAAGTTCAACCTGATCACCAGCATGGAAGGCAAGGCCAAGTAGAACTAACCATTTTCGTTCACTCAAAAAAAGCAACAGCGACATGGCTGAAATAGCTCAAGACAGTGGCGGTGGTCATAAGAAAGGTGGGAAGGTCAGATCCAAAAAAATGTCCACGCGTATAGATTTTACGCCGATGGTGGACTTGGGTTTCCTGCTCATCACGTTCTTCATGCTCACCACGACACTCGCCAAACCGCAAATTATGGCGCTCGTGATGCCTGAAAAGGACATCAAGAAGGAGGATATCGAACCGGTAAAGGAATCAAAGGTGCTCACGCTTTTGTTGGGCGCCAATGACAAGGTTTACTGGTATGAAGGCATCACCGATGCAAAACTTGATTCGACCGACTATTCCGCTGAGGGCGTACGCCAAGTCATCTTGAACAAGATGGACAAAGTGAAAGCGCAGTTTCAAACGGAAACATACAAGAAGAAGAACAAGGAAGGGGTAGAAGAGGAGCATACCGATGGCTCGTACATCAACGTCATTATAAAAGCAACGAAGGAGGCACGCTACAAAAACCTTGTAGATGCCCTCGACGAAATGGCCATTTGTAAGGTGCGTTACTATGTGATCCTTGATATATCGCCACTCGAAGTGGCCTTTATCAAAAACCCTGCTGCTGGTCTTAAATTCAATGTAGAAGAACAAGTTGAAGCGGCTACTAAGTGAGCCTGAATCCGCCTAAAGTCAAAATTTTAAAGGAAAAATAAAAAAACTATGGCAGACGAAAAAAGCACAACGGTTTATCGGGATATGCTGGACATCATCTTTGCCGACCGAAATAAGGCTTACGGGGCCTATCAGCTCCGTCGCGACTACCCAAGATATTTGGCACGCGCACTGGCAATTGGTCTGGGATTGATCATCCTCTTTTTCGCGCTCCCGATCATCATGCAGGCCGTGAGTGGGATGCTTCCAAAGGACAAACCCGTGGACGTAGTGGCAGAACTCGGCCCACCACCGGATATTGACCCGAACAACCCGCCGCCGCCGCCGCCGCCGCCGCCGCCAACACCGCCGCCGCCCACGCGCTCGACTGTGAAATTCGTGCCGCCCGTCATCAAAAAGGACGAGGAAGTGCAAGAAGAAGAGCAAAAAGCGGTGGAGGAAATCCTCGAAAAGAAGGAGGATGTAGGTACGGAGGATAAAAAAGGCAACGACGAGGCACCACCAACGGTTGATGAGAACCCGAGCTTAGACCCGGTGATCGAAGCACCTAAGGTGGAGGAAAAGACCTACGAGATGTTCGACATCCAAAAAGAGCCGAGCTTCCCCGGAGGTTTGCAAGAGATGTACAAATGGCTCAACAAAAACGTGGATTACCCTGAAATGGCCAAAGAAAGTGGTATTTCAGGTCAGGTCGTGCTCACTTTTGTGGTGGGCAAAGACGGCGGCATCAGCGATGTCAATATCGTAAAAGACATCGGCGGAGGCTGCGGAAAATCTGTAAAAGCCACAGTGGAAAAAATGCCCAAGTGGAGCCCCGGCGAAGCCAACGGCCACCCTGTGAAAGTACGCTATACGCTTCCGTTCAAGTTCAAACTTGAGTAGCAAAGGCTCATTTTAAATCTTTTTCAAAAGCGGTATTCCGAGGTTCGGGATGCCGCTTTTTCTTTTTTGGGCATTTTAACTTTTCGAAAGTAGTTGCCTCGTTAGCGAATTAATGGTCGTTGCCGCAATGTGAGACAACCACAAATAATTTTCAAAAAAACATTAAGCTAGGTACGCCAAAATACTCATTGTCAGCATCTTACCTTCAAACGATCACATTCTAAATTCCCTCACCATGGCTGATTTCCAAGCTTCCGCCCGCCCCATTGCCGCAACCGGCAAACCGCGCTCCCACCGAATGTCTACGCGCATTGACTTCACCCCAATGGTTGATTTGGGGTTTTTGCTCATCACCTTTTTTATGCTCACCACAGCACTGGCCAAGCCCAGCATCATGCCTCTTGTGATGCCAAAAGACGAAGGGGTGGCCGAGCCGATAAAGCAGTCCAAAGTGCTCACCCTTCTGTTTGGTGCTGGCGACAAGGTTTACTGGTACGAAGGTTTGGATCTTGATAAAATGGATTCCACCACTTTCGATGCAGTCGGCTTGCGGCAGGTGATTTTGCACAAAAAAGAAAAAGTAGAAGCACAGTTCGGCCTTCAAAAGTACACAGACTCGAAAACAGGCGAGGAATTGCAAGGCTCGCAACTCAACATTATCATCAAGCCAGCCAAAAATTCCCGGTACAAAAATTTGGTAGATGCGCTGGATGAGATGGCTATTTGCCAGGTTCGCTACTATTGCGTGATGGATGTTTCGGAGGAAGAGGCGAAGCATTTTTAAAATAAAATCTAATCTCCACCCACCAAAACCCTCATCACCAACATCTTACATTCAAACGGTCGGCCAACCAAAGCCTCAAAGCCTCTCGTTTCACACTTAAAATTTTGTGCCATGACTACCCATGATTCTGTGTCGCAACGCGACGCACTGGACATCGTCTTTGCCAACCGCAACCGCGCTTACGGCGCGTATCAACTTCGCCGCGAATATCCGACCACTTTGGCTCGTGCCTTTGGAATCGGCCTTTTGCTGATTGCGCTTTTGTTGCTGTTGCCGCGCATTTTGGCTTCTTTTTATAGCCTTTTGCCAGAAGAACCCATAACTGAAGTGATTGCCACCACAACCATGATTACCATCGAAAAGCCAGTTCCCCCACCGGTGCTAAACACGCCGCCACCGCCGCCCAAAGCTGTTATTGCCTACACCCCGCCCGTAGTCGCCCCAGACGACCTTGTGCCAGAGGAAAAGCCGGTAGACGTACAAACCGTGCTGGAAGACCCCCGTAATGTGGGCACACAGACCGTTGAAGGGCCGAATGAAGGCCCACCCTCGTTGGACCCGCCGAATGCAGGATTGGGTATCGTCGAAACGCCAAAACCTGCGGATGATGACCCCCTTGATCCGTTCGCCGTGAACAAGATGCCCAGCTTCCCGGGCGGCGAGGCAGAGATGTTCAAGTGGATCTACAAACACATGACTTACCCGGAAATGGCAAAAGAGGCAGGGACTCAAGGCCAGGTGGTACTCACATTTGTAGTTGGGAAAGACGGCAATATCAGCGATATCACGGTCGTAAAAACTCCAGCAGGTGGCAATATCTTGGGCAATGAAGCCACTCGGGTGGTAAAGACTATGCCTAAATGGAGTCCTGGAGAAGCCAATGGGCATCCGGTGAAAGTGCGCTTCACGCTGCCCATACGGTTTGCGCTGAAGTAAAGATTGACTGTTGACCATTGACTGTTGACCATTGACTGTTGACCCTTGACTGTTGACCATTGACTGTTGACCATTGACTGTTGACCATTGACTGTTGACCCTTGACTGCTATACCCCTGATTCTATGATCCCCAAAAGATGTTTTCAAACGCTTTTCAGGTTTTTCCTGAGAGGCGTTTTTTTTATTTGAATGATTACCTTTCGGGCTGTTTTTGGCCATCAGGTGGTTTCTTTAAGCCACTACACCAGGATCCCAAAGCAGGGATCACTTCATCACTTTTACCCGCCATAGCCACAGGCGAAGGAGGGGATCACTCTATCACCCCATCACCCCATCACTTCATCACTCTATCACTTCATAACCATGCCTATCTCTCGCCGCCAACTTTTAAAAACCCTGGGTGCCGCCGCCGGTGCCGCCGTCCTGACAGGCTTTTCCAAAGAAGAAGAGGTTTTTCAAATTCCCTTGCTTTCGGAGGAAAATCCGCTTTACCAAAAGCCTGCAAAGCCGATCACCGTTGTCACCATTGGCGCGGGCAACCGGGGCAATGTGTATGGCAACTACGCCCTTTCCTACCCGGATGAAATGGATGTGGTGGGCGTGGCCGAGCCGATTCAATTACGCAACGATCGGTATGCGCAAAAGCACAAGATCGGGGAGGCTAACAGATTTGTCACCTGGGAACACGTTTTTCAGCGACCCAAGTTCGCCGATGCTGTGCTGATCACCACGCCCGACAACCTGCATTACGGCCCATGCATGGCGGCCCTCAAGTTGGGTTACGATGTATTGCTGGAAAAACCCATATCTCCTTCTGAAAAAGAGTGCAGGGATATTCTTGCGTTGGCGAAGAAAACCGGGCGCATCGTGGCGGTGTGCCATGTGCTGCGCTATTCGCCTTATTTTGAAAAACTCCGCGAACTGATGCAGGGTAGGGCTATCGGCGAAATTGTGAGCGTGCAGCATATAGAGCCTATTGAGCATATCCACATGAGCCACAGTTATGTGCGCGGCAACTGGCACGACCGCTATGCCACCACGCCTATCATCCTGGCCAAAAGTTGCCACGACCTCGACATCCTCCGTTGGCTCATTGGAAAGCCTTGTAAAAAAATTGTTGCGATGGGAGGGATCAAATGGTTCAGAAAAGAAAACGCCCCGGATGGAAGCACGGATCGTTGCATGAATGGCTGTGCGGTGGAGAGCACCTGCCCGTATTCTGCCATGAAAATTTACTACCGGAATCGTCAGCGCACATACGTTTTTGACCTACCGGAGGAGAAGGAAAAGCAGGGGGATTACATTTTGGAAAAACTCCGAACGACCAACTACGGTCGTTGTGTGTACCATAGTGACAATAACCAAGAAGACCACTACATTGCTTCGATGGAATTCGAAGGCGGCGCGACGGCTAATTTCTCCATGGAAGCATTCACTTCTTACGACGGGCGCCGCACCCGCGTGATGGGCAGTATGGGCGACATTGTGGGCGATATGGAAACGTTCACGCTGACGGATTTTCGGACGGGGAAAAGCACTGTTTACGACAACTCCAGCGGCGATGGCCATGGCGGCGGCGACTGGCGCTTGGTGCGCAACTGGCTTCAGGCTGTTTCCCAGCGCAAACCCGAATTGCTAACTTCCACCATTGATGCCTCTATCGAAAGCCATGTAATGGGGTTCATGGCGGAAAAAAGTAGAAAGACGGGAAAGATAGAAGTCGTAAAATTGTAATGGAAAAAAATCAAGCACAATGCAGCAGAATGTTGTGTCTTGGCATCTCTTTCAAAAACAATAACTTATATGCGCCAATTTCTACCTGTCCTGCTCTGCGTTTTATCCATTTTTGGCAAAATTACTGCTCAAAGTAGCCCTTTTCCTGAAATCACAGTTAGCTCAGAACCCTTACCCGCTTTTTCTCAGCACATCAATGAGATCGTAAAGGTTGGCAACACCCTTTTTGCCCTTTTTCCCGACGTGGCGGATCAAAATGCACAGATTAAGTTGTTCAAAAGTGCCGACAACGGTGCGCACTGGACGATGGTTTATTTTTACTCCCTAAAAGTAGTCAACATTGCGGCCAAAGGCGATACGCTTTTTGCTTTTACAGAAAAACAGGTCAGCTCTACGCAAATGATCTCGGGGTATTACTCCATTAATGGGGGCTTAACGTTTACGAAAGTATTCTCTCAGGCAGAGCCTTATGATATTAATGAACCTAATGCCGAACTCTTTTATCAGGAACATCTGGAAGAGGCCGGAGGCGTGTTGTTTTTTAATTACCGTTTGGAAGTTTCCTCGCAACATAAAAGATACAAACGGTTTTACTCTGCGGACAAAGGAGCCAGTTGGCAGGCCTGTACACAGGCCTTGCTTACGGACAAGCAATCCAACAAAATAATGTTTGCAAATGGCTGGTTTCTAATGTTATGTGAGGATGCATTGAAAGTTTATGCCTCGCAAACGCCTGATTTTGCAAACGTGACTTCAATTAATCTGGGTGGAAATGTAACCGAGGATTTGGTAGCCGGACATTATGACGGCGCCAAACTCAACCTTATCGCCAAGTCGGGAAAGGTATTCTCCAAGGCCAATCCTTTGACATCTGGCAATTTCCAATCCTCTGTATTGCCATTCACATTAAGTGCAGCGATCTCGCACAATGGGTACTTTCATTATTACAACAATCAGGGAGCACTTTATCGTGCCCCGGTTAGTACACCCACCGATGCTACGCTGATGATGTTTTGCCCAAGTACTTATTGGCCCTATAATTATTACTCCCATTATCCAATTCGAAATTTTGCTCCAACAGGCGCCAGTTTGTTCTTGTTGTCAAAAACGCCTGTTCGGTCTGACGATGACGGAGCTACCTGGCAATTCCCGCAGGGGGCATACCCGCCAGCTTCTGGTTCGATTTATGATTATGGAGGTAAATTTTGGATGCAGCAAGGTTTTTTGGGCCAGTTGAAAAACAATTCCTGGGTACCTTATTTGCCGCAAGGATTGCCGGTGAACACTTATCGATGGGACGCCGTGGCTGATTTACAGGGATATCTTTTTGTGAGTAATAACAACTGTTGCGACTACAAACTCTACCGCTCTGCCGATGGAGGCGACTCCTGGGCAGAAATTTTGACATCCAACGCACTGATTCAAGTAAAGGCAGATATAGAGGGGCAGCATCTGTACAATGTCAGAGAATCTGCACCAGCGGGCCTTTTTCGCTCTGCGGATGCTGGCATAACCTGGACGCAAGTGCCAGGAGCCCCAGCATCGACAACTTTGGTGGCTAAAGGAGACAGCCTTTTTATAGTTCGTGACAAACGTTTGTATTATACTTATGATTTGGGGCAGAGCTGGCATACGACAGAACTCACTTTCCCGGTAGTGCATGTTCAAAATGAGGTCTTCAATATCTTTTATCAGGATGGGAGACTCTTGTTGACCAATAAAAATACTGGAGCAGGCTATATCAGCTTGGATGCTGGAAATTCTTTTCTATCTTTATTCAAGTTCCCCACATTCGATCTTTATTTCCAACAATTTGATTCCTTGTTGGTAATATCGGCTGGAGGACAAACCTTTTTGTCCAAAAATTTGGGAATGAACGGAGTCAAATTTTACAACACTGACTGGAGATTTCGGGAAACCTACGTCATTAAGGATGGCTATTTGTATTCCGGCATGGTCGAAACCGAGTCAAATGCCATCTTATACCCCCCGAGGCGTTTGGGCTTGACGCCATTCCTCGACTCGCTCGGGAGTGCACAATACAGTGTGGTCGAAGGGCATAGCTTCCTGGATGAAAACCAAAATTGTGTTCATGATGTCGGAGAGTTCCCGATTGCAGGCAAGTCATTTGTCTTCCAGCCGGGTAATTATTTGGACATCTCTGACGACAATGGCAACCTTAAGAAGATTCTTCCGCCGGGCAATTACACCGTTGAATTTACACCCCCCACCTACACCTTGGCAGGAGCCTGCTTTCAACCGCCAACGGTGACATCGAATGCCCTTGTTCCAAGTACTTTCAATGTTGGCTTTGTGTCCGTGCCTACCAAAGATTTGGCGGTCACGGTGACAAGCACCAACCTTCGCCCGGGCTTCGACGCCTTCTACACCATCACAGTGAAAAATCTTGGTACGGTAACAGTAGCAGCAGGAACGACCCTGTATTTCAATTATCCAGATAATTTGATCGCTTACCTGAATGCGGCCCCCAATCCTTCCAGCGTACAATCGGGTCAGTTGCAGTTTGTATTGCCTGAAATGCATCCCTTCACCGAGACGGTTATTAAAATTACCATGCACTTGCCGCCTGATCCATCCGTAACCGGTCAATTGGTGGTAACAGGGGCAGGCCTCCAAGGGCCTTATACGGATGTCAACGAAGAAAACCATATAACCAGATTGGTCTCCACCATCAGGAACAGTCTAGATCCCAATGATAAAACGGCCTACACCATAGCTCCAAATGGCGAGTTGCCTTTGGCAAACAAGGAACTTCGTTACCTGATACGTTTCCAAAATACAGGCACCGATACCGCTTTTCGCGTCGTGGTTGTCGACACGCTTTCGCCCTTGTTGAATTGGGCTTCGCTTAGAACCATCACCGCCAGCCATCCTTATAAAATGAATGCCCATGACCCCGGCGTGGTGTCTTGGGAATTTGATAATATTTTATTGCCCGACAGCACAACAAACCAGCAAGCCTCTCATGGGTTTGTGCTATTCTCCATTAGCGCCAAAGAAAGCACGACTGTGGGGGATACGCTAAAAAATGATGCCGCCATCTATTTTGATTTTAACTATCCGGTAATCACCAACCAAACCCAGACCCGCGTGGTGCGCCGGGCCACTATTTATCGCGATACGCCATTGGAAAATGCGCCGCAGTTGTTTGCGGCAACCGTATCACCCAATCCAATGCGACAAATTTTGCAATGGACCTTAAAATCGGACACAGATGCAAATCTGACGGCCTTTGTGGTCGACGGGAGTGGCAAACAAGTGCAAACCTTGGTGAAAAACCAATGGGTCAAGGCTGGCGAACATTCGTGGGCACAGGATCTTGGAACCTTGCCATCAGGCACCTATTGGCTTCATGTTCGATCCGATGATCAAAATCAGGTGGTGCCTTTTGTTAAAATTTGAAAACTCCACGGCATATTCCTAACTAGGCTTGCTCACTTCCAATTTGAGCAGGCACAGTCATTTTTCTTTTCACTTGTTTTGGTAATTTTTTTTGACTCATGCCCCGGTTTCGGGCAAATCCTCCTGTGGCTTTATATTGTGACTGCACTTGTGCAATTGACGGTGTGGTGGGGTGTTTTTGGAAAATTAGGACGTTGGAAATTGGACGTTGGACCTTGGAAATTGAACATTGAAAGTTGGATGTTGGAAAAAACCAATCACCAATCACCATTCCACCAATCCATCCCCCATAGTTTAAACAGAAGTGGAGGCGAAGGAGGGGCGCCAACCAGCATCATCATTTGCGCCCGGAACGAAGCAGAAAACCTGCGCCGCTATTTGCCTGATGTTTTGGCGCAACAGTTTGATGCCCCTTGGGAATTGCTCCTGGTGGACGATGCTTCTGAAGACGAAACGCCCCTTGTGCTCCAATTTTTTCAGGAAAAAAATCCTAATAGAATGCGGGTGGTTCGACTTGCGGAAAAAACTTCGCCCGGGAAAAAGTACGCCCTTTCTCAGGGCATTGCTGTAGCCAGGTACGATCATCTTCTGCTTACTGATGCCGATTGCCAACCTGCCAGCCCGTATTGGCTTTTGCATATGTCGGGGTCGCTGACGGTGAAACCCGAAACTGAAATCGTGCTGGGGTATGGGCCGATGAGAGATGTTCTTGGCAACGAGTCAAATTTGACAACTTTTAAAAATTTGTCAAATTTTTTCGCGGCCAGCAATTGGTCGCGCTTTGAAACCGCCTTTGTAGCAGCCCAGTATTTTTCATTTGCGCTGGTGAGCATGCCTTACATGGGTGTTGGGCGCAATCTGGCTTTCAAACGGCAAATTTTTGATAGGGTAGGGGGCTTTTCTGCCCATATCCACATCCCTTCCGGCGACGACGACCTGCTGGTGAATGCAGCTGCAAATGCTCACAATACGGCTATTTGCCTTGCTCCTGAATCATTTGTATATTCTGATCCCCCGGAGAATTGGTCGGATTGGCTTCGGCAGAAACAGCGGCATTTGGCCGCAGGCTCTGCTTACCGCTGGCAGCATAAAATGGTGCTTGGAATGCTGGCGCTTTCACAGGTTGGGTTCTATTTCCTATTTATTGTGCTGGTTTTGGCAGGGTTCAACCTAAAGATTGTAGGAGCAATTTTTCTCCTGCGGCTTTTTTCCATCCTTTTTGTTTTTGGGAAAGTCTTGCGTGTGCTGCGCGAGCCGGGCCTGCGGTGGCGAATATTTTTGTTCGACCCGCTAATGGCGGTTTACTATGGAGCGGTAGTGCCTTGGTTTTTGATCAGGAAAAAGAGCGTTGGGTGGAAACAGGAGTGACACTTTTTAAAAAAGTGTCACTTCTACGTACTGATCTGACTTCCCGAAAGTTTGGAACTTTCAGGAAGTTCAACGCTCGCCAAACATCACTTCCTCTACCCATTGACACAGGACATGCCCCAGCAGAATATGCGATTCCTGAATACGCGGCGTATCAGTGGAAGGGACGTTCAAAAGCACATCGCAAAGATTGGCCATTTTACCCCCAGGCGCTCCGGTGAAACCAATAATGGCCATATCTTTTGCTTTCGCCATCTCAATGGCTTTCAAGATGTTAGGTGAATTTCCTGAAGTGCTGAGTGCCACAAGGATGTCGCCCGCTTGACCAGCGGCTTGCACCATTCTGGCGTACACAGCATCATAGCCATAATCGTTGGCAACGGCGGTGACGAAGGATGAGTTGACGTGAAGGGCTTCTGCATAGAGCGGCGCGCGGTCGGTATAAAAACGCCCTGACAGTTCTGCGGCGATATGCTGGGCATCGGCTGCGCTGCCGCCGTTTCCGCAGAAAAGGGCTTTGCCATTTTTTTGAAAGGCGTTGACCAGCATTTGTGCGGCCTGTTCTATTTTTTGCAAAAAGCCCTCGTCAGCCAGGATGGCCTGTTTGACAGCAATGCTCTCGCGAATGGAATTTTGAATTAGGTCCTTCATTATTATTTGAAAAAACTTCCTGAAACTTGCTGCATCATGTTACAAACCGAACGACTTTTTCTCGTCCCCGCAAATTTGCCCATGCTCGAAGCCATCGCGGATGAAGATTGGCCTGCGCTTTCGGCACTGTTGGGCGGGGTTGATATTGCCGAACATTGGCTGCACTTCCCGGAGGCGAT
>JANMME010001024.1:0-5016 GCA_031373015.1 Saprospiraceae bacterium | reverse complement strand
ACTTTAAAACGCGGGTTGGAAAAGTTTGCTGTTTGGGTAAATGCTTTCTCGGCATTTTCTGACGATGGTTGATTTTTTGCCATGCAACTTCTCCGTAAACCGTAGCCCTTCGGGATTTGTAGAAAATGCCCTTGTTCTGTGCTATAAACATAGATTCCCTTCGGGAATTTGGAGGCGGCTGAATGGTTACGGCCAATGATTGCGCTCTTCATTAAGTCAAAAGTACAATAACAACAGTGTTTAAAGTATTTTTGGGCTTCAAAACGAACGAAATACAATGAGCACCTATACCTTAAAACAACGCACCGATTTCATTTTACAATTGCTGGGAGACGGCAAATGGAAAGAACATTTTTTGGAATTTGCCCGTTCCGATGACCGGAAAGCTTACCGGCAGCTCGGGTGGACCCTGTGCTGGTTCGTGCTGGCAGGGATAGCAGCACTTGTGGTGGTCAAAGTGGTTTCAGATCAAATTGGTTTTTGGTGGGGAATAGGGGCGGCTTTTCCATTCACTTTCCTGTGGGCCTTGTTTCGGGCCAGGCTCTTCGTCTTTCAGCATGACTGCGGTCACGAATCGTTTTTTTCCACCAAAGAGAAAAATGATAAATGGATGGGGGTTTTGAGCGTTTTTACGTGGATATCCGTCCCGTGGTCGGGGGTACACGCGATCCATCATATAACGAATGCCGAGCTCGAATACAGCGATATAGGTGACGTGGAACTATTAACCGAGAAAAATTTCCTCCCCTTGCCGCTATGGAAAAAGCTCTACTATTTCGCACACCGGAATCCCCTTTTCCTGTGCGTAGTCGTCGGAACGCTTTATATCACCCTTTATGAACGCATCCGCTTCGACCTTTTTAAGCCAAAGGTCAAAGAGATGCAAAAGGTATCAAAAATCCGGGGCAAGCTCCATGACCAGTCCCCAACAAAAACCAATATCCTGATCCTGATAATTTACGGAATATTGGCATTACTCCTTGAGGCGGCATTAGGTATAGGTTGGCACTTTCTAATGCTGCTGCTAATTTCAAATGTTATTTGGGGCAGCATCGCCTTTTGGTTCTTTTTTCTGCAGCATCAAGAAGAAACACTGCTGAAACTGAGTGGGGATAAATTAGCCGATATGACCCGCGATGGGTTGTTCAGCAAAGGAAACAAACACCTGTTGGTCTCCATGTTGGGTAGCACCTACTACAAAGTCCCAAAAATGATTCGGTATTTCGTGGCCGATATTAATTTCCATCCCATTCACCATCTGGTGGAAGGCATCCCCAACTACAAGATCAAAGCGGCCTGGGAAAAATTGAAGGGATTGATTCCGGACGCCGAAGCCATTATCACTACCCTTACCATCAGGTCGAGCCTGCAATTGATAACCAAATGGTATCTTTTGTTCGATACTGAATTGGATCGGATGATAACTACTCGGGAATTTTTTTTTCACAAGAGATATCGCCAGCTCTTATTTGCCGCCTAATTATGCGAATCATAGGTTGGATTTAAAAGCCCCAGCGGGGCGTAAATGTTTGTAGCTTTAGCGTAACAAATCCCATCCCTAGCCCCAGAGGGGCGGCAATTTTTGTTTTGTTGGGAATAGAATACATATTATCGCCCCTCTGGGGCTAGGAATTTCGCCGACCCACGGGGCTACAAGTATTGTCGCCCCGCTGGGGCTTTCAATCCATGATTCGCATTAATTATCTTACGGTCACATATCCACCCGGCAAGCCTTCTTTGGAGAGTACAATCTGCCAGAGATGTAAGGCTCTGGCCTCAAAGGGGCCGATAAAAGAAAGCAGGTAATACTTCCACATGCGGTAAAACCGCTCGTCATAATTCCCTTTCAGGACGTCCCACTTTGCATCAAAATTGCGGAACCAGGCCATGGTGGTTTTGGCGTAATAGGGCCCGAAATTATGCCAGTCCTCCATTACAAACAAACCCTCGAACGCGGTGGAAATTTGCTTGATGGAAGGGAGCATCGAGTTCGGGAAAATGTACTTCATGACCCAGGGATTCCCAAACATCTCGGAAGTATTGGAGCCGATGGTATGCAACAGGAACAAGCCCTTATCTTCCAGGCAGTGGTGAACCACTTCCATGATCTCCCGGTAATTTTTATATCCCACGTGTTCGATCATCCCGCAGATCAGCACCTTGGTAAATTTTTCGTCCAGGTCCCGGTAGTCTTTCTTAAGAATCGTGACCGGGAGGCCAGCGCAGAATTCCCGGGCATATTTGATCTGTTCGTCGGAAATGCTGATACCCGTTACCTGGCAACCATAATGACTGGCTGCATATTTCGCAAAGCCGCCCCATCCGCAACCAATGTCCAGTACCCGGTCCTTTTCTGAAAGCTGCAATTTCTGGCAGATGAGTTCCAGTTTTTGCACTTGCGCCGTGTTGAGGTCTTCGGTGTCCTTGAAATAGCCGCAGGTGTACTGATTATAGGGGTCGAGAAAGGACATGTACAGATCGTTGCCCAGGTCATAATGCTCCTTGGCTACCTTTTGAGCACGGAGCCGGGTCTGCATATTCAATGCCTTCGATTGCAAATACAGGATCAAGTTGCTTAGCTTGTTCTCCCCCTGTTCATGCACCTTGGACTGGAAGATTTTGTAAAAAAACTCGTCGAGCCGCTCCACATCCCACCACCCGTCCATATAGGCTTCGCCGAGGCCTATCGAGCCCTCTGCTACGACTCTCCTGTAGAGGGCCTCGTTATGTACTTGGATATCGTAACTTGCATCCCCATTAATGGTGATCCCCGCTTTTGACAGTAGGGCCTGGACGGCGGTTTTTGCTTTGTCTGGTTTCATTGTTTTTGTTTAAATGAGCAGTTAGTGTCTGCAAAAATATTATTTCTTTCTTAATTCTACTTTGACACTTTGACATCCGTTTAGGGCTACGATTAGGACACATTTTTTGTACAGGTTCCATCCGTCGAGAATTTTTTGGAAATCGGCATATCCTCTCGTAATTGAGATGACCCCCGCTTGTTTTTCGTGGGGCTTCCAACCGCCCATTCTTGCCAACACCCAATAGCACCATTGCAAAGAGTCGCGGACGTATGGATTTTTTTGTTTGATGGTCTTGCCTTCGTATTCTTTGTTCAGGGCTTCCAAACATGCCATTTCTGTAGAGGTAAACGTGTCTTTCACCGGCTGTGGCTCTTTTTCTTTGGAGGCGAGGTGGACCAGCATAATTTTCAGGGCGGCGTACAGGGACATCAGCGTGAGTTGGATCAAAGCCTTTCCGGTCTCCATGTCGCTTTCCTCCACATTGAAGCCCTTGAGTTTTATCACCCGAAACACTTGTTCGATGTTCCAGCGTTGCTTGTAACAGCCCACCACCCATTTTGCCTGCTCGAAAGTTTCCACCACGTGCGTGGTCAACAACCGCCAGTGGACGGCCTTGTCGCCCGCCGGCACGGTGCTTGGGTCCTCCTTTGCCTCCACCGCGTAAAGGGGGATCAGCCCGCCATCAACTTCGATGGCTATCCGACAAAAGCGAACCGCCATCTTGGCCTTTCTGCCCGTCCTTTTGGCCCGAGGGTCGCCCTTCACCTCAATCTCATATTCCCCGCACACCTCTTGTCCGGCCAAATGCTCAAAGAGCATGGTTGCTGCCGCCTGCCCATCCCCATCATAGCCGATTATCTTGCGGTTGGAACTGCTCCTCACCAGAAGGTGGGTCTTTTCGTCCGGAACTTGGGAAAACAACTCGCCGATGTCCCCCTCTCGGTCGCACACAACGGTTATCATCCCCGCTTTTTGCAAAACACCTTTGCTCTCGTTGGCCGACTTTACCCACCGGTAGCTCTCTTTGGCCTCTATCGGAAGTTTTCGTTTTGCTTCCTTGTCACGCTTTTTTTCTTTCTCGCTCTTGGGCACAGACGCCTCCCTTGACCACGTTTCTATATGGCTGTAACCTATCGCCCGTCCGTCGCCCGCGCCCACCACAAGGCTCGGGTGCAGGAAAAAACCCAGACTTGCCCCATCGCCTATCACCCCCAAGCCAGTTTTGTCCCCGATGTTCTCCCGGTTGCGGTTGAAGTTGGGCTGCGTG
This sequence comes from Saprospiraceae bacterium, assembly GCA_031373015.1. Lineage (GTDB taxonomy): Bacteria > Bacteroidota > Bacteroidia > Chitinophagales > Saprospiraceae > M3007. Next base: position 945 of record JANMME010001024.1, on the reverse strand, counting down.
GTGTCCTGAATGCACAAATAGTGCTTCCCTTCTTCCAATTGGCGGGTACAGTCATCGTAGATGAAGGCTTTAACCGAATCAATGTCGAACCGGGGGTTGTTCAACAAGCGATAAAAACTCCTTTACTCCGATTCGCCCCTGCTTATCTTGTGCACCACAACGCTCTCTTTTTCGCTGATCCTTTTAAAAAAGAACCAAAACGGTTCGCTATTTTTTTGCTCTTGAATATCTTTTTCATGTGCAGTGTGTTTTTATAATTCTCAAGCCCACAAGGTCAGGACTTTTTGTGTCCTAATCGTAGCCGTTTAGGGTGGAACACGGATGACATGGATGAGACACGGATTTCTGGACGCTTGCACAAAAAATCTGTGCAAATCCGTGTCTCATCCGTGTCATCCGTGTTCCACCCTAAACAGTTGCCAAAGTAGAATTAATTAATTTCAATCAAGATGTCCAACCCACTCCATCTTAAAATTAAAGGACTCTTCCTTCCCCTCCGTATAACATTCAGCCAGGCCTCTTCGGTAAGAAAAGAAGGAGAAAGCATTTGGTGTCAAGCCTGGCGTGCTGAAGTTTACGGATTGGGAGAGGGTTGCCCCAGGACTTACGTTACGGGGGAAAATGTTGAAGGTGCATTGCATTGGCTCTCCGAAAAACTTTTCATGCTTGAAGCGTCGTGTACATCATTGGATGCACTGGAATCCTGGATGTTAGCCAATCGTGTGGAGTTGGACAGGCACCCAGCCGCATTTTGCGCCATCGAAACAGCCCTGCTCGACCTTTTTGCAAAGGAAAAAAATGGTAGCGTCGAAAAACTCCTCGGCCTCGCGGGGCCTCAGGGCATCTATACCTACACAGGAGTGTTGGGAGACAGCAACGAAGAAAAATTCATAGCACTGGCACAACGCTATGTTGCGGCAGGCATAAGTGATTTTAAGGTAAAGG
>JANMME010001009.1:0-6550 GCA_031373015.1 Saprospiraceae bacterium | reverse complement strand
CTTTTGCTGCCCCCCGGAGAGCGTGCCGACCTTCTGTTCGTAATCGTTCATCCGGAAGCGCGAGAGCGTTTCTTTCACCTTGGCTTCGAAAGTCCAGGCGTTTTTTTGGTCCATCTCGGCAATGGCCTCGGTCAATTCATCCCCGCCTTCGCGATCACTAGATGAAGGATGGTCCGTGGAGCTTTGGCTATGGCGGGCAAGAGGATTTTCATGATGCAAAAGCGCCTTTTCATACCGCTGCACCACTCGCACGAGCGGGTTCTTGGGGTCCAGCACAGCCCCCAGCACATCCATGTCGGGCGGGAAATTGGGTTCCTGGTCGAGCCATCCGATATGTATGCCTTTTCGGAGGGTGATTTTCGCGCCTTCGCCTTCGCTGCCTTCTTTGCCCGCTATGACCCGCATGAGCGTGCTTTTGCCGGTGCCGTTTTTGGCAATGAGGCCAATTTTCTGCCCCTTGTCTATGTGGAGGCTGATATTTTGAAAGAGCAGCTTTTCGCCGTAACTCTTGGAGACGTTCTCTAGTGTAAGGAAATTCAAATGACAGTGGACTGTAAGGGTTGACTATTGACGGTTGATGGGCGGGCAAAGGTAGGTTTTTCAAGCGGGGTGAGGCGGGCAGAAAAAAGGGGGATTAAGGGGAGGGGGCTTAATCCCAGTGCTTCATAAAAAGCCACGACTCCAATGTTCGAAGTCGTGGCTGAAAAGCGTATTCCAAAGGTAACAATTCGGTGCAAGCTTTGCTACTCCTGCTTTCTAAATTTCCCGGAAAAGACCTTGCCAAAAGGGGTAGTAGCGGTTAAGAGATACAAGCCGTTGGGTATTGCTGTAATGTCTATTTCGCCGCTATTCGAAATGGTTTGGCGGCTGAGTTCTCGGCCCATAAGGTCTGTGATGCAGACGATTAACTCGTGTTCGTCTCCTTCCTCTGTTAAGGCAGAGGAGGTGCTCATGGAGATCGTGCTGGTAGCGGGATTGGGGAAGATTTCTAGGGGGGCGGATAAAGGGGCTGAGGTGGGAGAGGATGAAGGGGAGAGTTTGACGATCCAGAAGTCCCCTCCACCATGATTCCCAAATACATCTCCGTCATTTGACCAGGCATAACCTGCCATAATAAAGCCACCATCGTTTGTTAGGTTAATAGAATAGATTCCTTCTCCTTGAGTTCCACCTAGAGATTTTTGCCATACAATACTGCCTTCATCGTTCAATTTTATTGTCCACGCTGCTTCTATGCCATTGTTAATCAACACATCTCCATCTGATGATTGGGTCATCCCTGAAACAATATACATTCCGTCGTTTGTTTGCAAAACATTTCGGCACCAATCAGATCCGCTTCCTCCCAATGTTTTTTGCCATTGCAGGTCTCCTGTCTTATTAAGTTTGACAATCCAATAGTCAAAAAAGCCATGGTGCCCCGTTACGTCTCCTGTATTGTTTGAGCCTTCGTAACCACATGCAATAAACCCGTCACTTGTTTCAAAAATATCGCTTGCAACGTCCAAACCAAGTCCCCCAAGTGCATTCTGCCAAACCATGCCTCCAAAATTGTCCAATCTTACCACCCAAAAGTCAACGTTTCCATTGTTCCCAATAACATCTCCGTCTGTTGACTTTGCTCCACCGACGATGATATACCCTCCATCAGAAGTTTGTTTAACTGTAACTGCAGTATCTTCATCGCTGCCGCCCAAGCACTTTTGCCATTCTATGACACCCTCGCTGCTCAACTTCACCACCCAAAAATCAAGGCTTCCAGCATGGCTTCCCGACACATCGCCATCGTTGGAGCTTGCTCTTCCAGCCAAAATATAGCCGCCGTCGGTGGTCTGTTGAACTGACCAAGCTTCCTCCCAGCCACTACCGCCCAGCGCTTTTTTCCACTCAACGATTCCCGTATTGCTCAATTTCACTACCCAAGCATCCTTGTCTCCGTGATTTCCCGATACATCCCCATTGTTGGATTGGGTAAATCCCACCACCAGATATCCACCATCATTTGACTGGCAAATAGAGTATGCCCGATCATCGTCGTTTCCACCTAGCGCTTTTTGCCATTGTATCATTCCTATACTGCTCAATTTCACCACCCAAAAATCAAAATTTCCATGATTCCCCAACACGTCTCCATTATTAGATAGAGTATAACCTGCTACAACATAGCCGCCATCGCTAGTTTGCTGAATACAAGCAGCTTGCTCAAATTCACTTCCACCCAAGCATTTTTGCCATTCAACACTGGGCTGAGCAAGGAGTAGAGTGTTTAGCGATAAGTGAAAAAAAATGAGTGAGATTAGTAGATTTCTCATATAGTGCATTTGTTAACTTGAAGAAAGAAGCAGCCATTCCAAAGATCTGGAATGGCTGCCATGCAAGATATTAAAATCGAGGGTTACTCAATCTTAACTATTTTCAAAGATTGGACTTCATCTTTGGTTTCAATTCGGAGAACATAAATACCTGGAGGAATTGTTTCAGCTGATAAGGATATTTGCTCGAAAGGGGTTTGAACTTCCTGTTCTAAAACGATTTGATTATTTGTGTTCAACAACCGAATTGATACGTTTCTTTCCACTTGATTTGGTTGGTCAACGAAAATATTGAGGGTTTCTTTAAATGGGCTTTGCGCTTTGATTTTACCAATTTTGGGTGTTGGATTTCTTACAGACCGATCAGAATACTCAAAAGGAGGGGGAGGAGCAAAGCCATAAACGGCATCTGCTTTCATAACCGTAAAAGAAAAGGAGTTATTCCATACAGGGTTTGAAGCGGCTTGGCAAATATCTAAGGAAACACCAGACTTAGTGACAGCTAGCCGCCCAATATCTTCTATAAGTGCGTTGGGGATTTTCTTAATTAGTTTAAATGGATTGGGAGGATATTTGGGAAGCCCTGGAAAGGTGTTGTCATCTAAAGTTGCATAAACTACAGTTGGATCGAAAACCCTCTTTATCTGGATCTTATCACCAATAACCTTTATTTCAAACATATTGGACGGAGCATAGGTGCCTTCTTGTAGCACTAGAAATCCAACCCACTCCCAATTATTGTATAAAATATTTGTACAAGAAATTGGTTTTGGGTTATAGGGTCTACGCCCGCCTGTTGTCAGCTCAAGGATAATTTTATCAATACAGGATTTTGTTTGTGTACTAGGTTGACCATCAGGGCAATTTGTGGCTATTATTAGTTTACATTCCACGTCAAAAGGAACACTGCTCACAGTATATGATGAACCGGGGATATTGTGAAAAGTACCAAGAAGAACCCATTCGGTGGTATCTGTCTTAGTTAAGACGGTAATGGTATGGGTATTAGTGGCTGCAGTTGGCTGCCATGTAACAGAAATAAAATTAGGGCCCCGACTTATAACCCTAAAACTGTCGGGAGGAGGAACATCACAAGTCTCAACTCGTATTTTTGTGTTTTCTAAAATAAGGGGCTCGTTGGAACCTGAAAGAGGAGTGTAAACAAAGTGGAGGCTACCAAATAGGAGCGCGAAAAGAAGTTTTTTTGCCATAATCAGTGTTTTAACAAAGTGAAACAAGAATTTTCGTGGTAAAGGTCATTACTTTGGCCTAGAAAAATCTTTAACACTTTTTGGAAGGTATTCCACAGAGAAATATGGGGCAGAGCCAGTTGGTCGAATTGCTAAAGACGCTAAATGCTTCAGAAAAGGAGCAAATCCTGCTTTTTTCCGAAAATCAGTACTTCAATAATGGGAGGTTTCGAGCACAAATCATTCCACTCTTTGAAATTTGCCTGAGCCACCCTTGGGAAGATGTTGAGCGAAAGTTGGGAAAAAAAGAATTGTTCGCTGCCCTTTTCTCTGGACAAGAATTTGTAGAAGGAAAGTTAGAGAAATTAATGGTTGAAGCGCACAAAATACTTCGCTCTTTTTTATTAGTAGAGGGGTATTTAGGAGAAGACAACAATTTTCATCAGTCCCTTCATTTTTCAGAGATTGTTCGTACGAGAGGATTGGAAGCACGCCATCAACAGTTGTTGACTCGGATACAAAAGAAACAAAAAGAGGCATCCCATAAAGATTTTTGGCACTCATTCAGACAAATAGAATTAGAAACGTCGATACATTATATTGATTCCCTCAATAACCAAAGGAAAGGGGATTTAAATATTCCCCAACTACTTCATGCAATTGAGGCTTTTTATCATTTGCGTCGTACCGCATTACTGAACCGGTTCCTTCTCCAACAACGGGTAACTATATTGCCTATTCCAGATGTTATTCAAACAAACCTAGATGAGGGGAGTGTCCCTGAACGGTATTTGAGAGAGTCTCCGTCGCTTCAGATTAATTATAATATACTTGCTTTTCTCAAAAAAGAACAACCAGAACTCAACGATGTTCTGACCCTGTTTAAACTTATTCAATTACATGAGAAAGATTTAGGTTGGGAAGACCTACAAGAATTTTACACATACGTGCGAAATTTCTGTGTGTTGATCTTGATGGTTGATCCGGACAATGAAGGAGTGATGTACTTACTCCACGACACCTATATTGATAGCTTAAGGCGTGGATTTCTTCATTATGAAGGCAAGATCGTGCCAGGAAGATATATGGCGATTTCTGAAAACGCATTGAAAATCAAACAATTTGATTGGGTAAATGATTTTATCGAAAGATATAAAAACGAGATTTATGGCGAGAACGAAAACCAAGATATTTACCGTTTCAACAAAGCGCTTTACCTTTTTGCCATCGGCCAGTATTCAAAATGTCTGGATTTTATTCCTGACACCTCTCCTTTCAGCGATTACCTTTTGCAAAGCAAGCGGTTGGAAATAAAAGCATATTATGAATTGCGTTCTGATCTCTTGCAATACAAGCTAGATGCATTTAGGATGTTTTTGAGCCGCACTTCACCAAAACTCCTTTCGGTACCTTTACTTCAAAAAAACATAGATTTTGCTAATTTACTTCATCAAATTATTTACTCCATCCCCGGCGACCCCAAGCGCTCCGAGCTCCTCGTCAAGCGCATCCACGAAAAAAAGCAATCTGCTGAATGGCGCTGGCTGCTGGAAAAAGCAAAAGCCTTGAAGGCCAGTTGACTAGACTGCTGGACACTTTGACATTGGACATTGGACTTGCACTCTAAAAACCTGAAAATCATGCACTTGCTGAGCTGTGTCTAAGGTCCAATGTCAAAATGTCCAGTAGTCTGCCTTTTACTACATTTGCCCAACATTCTTCAACCAAAAGCGCCATGCCCGAACTCGTCAAACAAATCGAAGCCATCCTCCAGCTGGAGCTCAACCCGCCACCCGAGCAATACGACGATTTAATCGCCTGGGTCATGCGGTTCAAAGAGAACTTCCCGAAATACGCCCTTGACACTCAAGGCCATATCATTGGGCTAAATCTCGCCAAAACGCGCCTGACGGATGCGAAATGGAAAAAGATCCTCGCGCTGCCGGGTCTGGCGGAACATTTGCGGGCTTTGAATCTGAGTGAGAATGGGCTGACCATGTTTCCCTTCCCCGAGGGCAATGGCTTGCGCAAACTGGAGAGCCTGCATCTTGCCGAAAACAAACTCAAGGAATTTGCGCTGCCGCAGGGCATGGATAAGTTGAACGATTTGGAGTTGGAAGAGAACCCGCTGGAAAGCCCCGGGCCAGAGATTATGAAGCAGGGCAAACTGGCCGTGTTTCGCTTCTTGCGCGAACTCGTGCAGCAAGGGGTCAAAGAGGTCTTTGAGGTGAAAATGCTCATCGTTGGAGAGGGCGAAACGGGCAAAACCACCCTTTGGAACCTGCTCCAAAACCCCGATCATCCCGTGCCGGACCCACTGCAGAAATCCACCGTTGGCATTCAAATATTGGAGGGCTGGAAGTTTAAGCACCTGGACCGCCCGGCGGATGATTTCTTGGTGAACCTCTGGGATTTCGGCGGACAGGACATTCAATACATGACGCACCAGTTCTTTCTGACCCGGCGCTCTTTTTATGTGCTCTTGGCGGATGGACGGCGAGAGGTGGCCAATTTTCCCTACTGGCTTAAAATCATCAACCTGCTCGGTTGTGAAGAAAACGCCACGACACCTTTACCCGTGCTCGTGGTGCTGAACGAAAAAGGCAATCCCATTGCCCGACTACCCTACGACCCGGAGAACATCCGCTAAGACTTTCCGAAACTGGAACTCATCAAGCGCGAGGTGGATTTTGGAAAGAAGGATGGTCGCTTCGAGGCATTGCGCAGTACCATTCAGGATGTTCTTTGCCATAAAATCACCCACTTGCCCTTAAAATTCCCGGCCAACTGGAATGAAGTCCGGCTTCAATTATATCGCCTCAGAGAAACGCAGAACCACATTGGCTCCAAAGATTTCAACGACATCTGTACCCAAAAAGGCGTTCATGACCCACAGAGCCGCCATGATCTGAGTCAGTGGCTGCATGACCTCGGCATCATTTTGCATTTCCACGAAGACCCTGCCTTGGCCGATTTTATCGTGCTGAATCCGCAATGGGCCGCCAATGCCGTCTATGAGATCATGCGACACCCGCAGGTCTTGAAAAA
>JANMME010000970.1:0-2111 GCA_031373015.1 Saprospiraceae bacterium | reverse complement strand
AGCGAACACCAAGCTCTGGCACAACAAATAACCAAATCCCCAAATAACCAAATCCACAATTCAAGCTATTTTCTCTCCCTTCACTTTTTTAATTTTTTACACATGAAAAATTTTTTCGAATTCTTCGGTTTCCTCTCCACTGCTTGCATCTCTGCAGCGCTGATTTTTATTGTTATCGGCAAAAAAGATGGCCTGAAAAGCGAACCAAAAGGTGGTTTCCTCACCGAAATGGGTTCAGAATCAGAGGTGTCCGACGCTCCCCGCTCCATTTCCGACCGACCTATGCGCTCCAACAATGTGGGAAGCAGCAAACGTGACAAAGCCGCCCGCCCCAGCGAAGCCAACACCAGTGAAGCATCTGGTGAGCGCTTGCAGTCACTCTATGACGACCGTGAATTCATCGCTTCTACTGCCAAGCAATGGAAAGGTCTCGTGCGCGACGCGGCCGACGAATACAACGTGAAACCACAAGTGCTGCTCGCCCAAGTTTTGGTACAATCTTACCTGGGCGATTATTCCCGTACTCAACTTTACAACGATGCGGCCCGCCACGCAGGCGAGCGCCTCAAACCTACTGCTACCGCTATCAAAGGCTATCGTTATGGCTGGAGCATGCAAAAACTGCTCAATGAGCACGATTTGTTGCGCTACTTCCCTGAAGAAAGGCCCACTCCTACCGTCACTGCTTCTTCCGGAACCACTACTTCCCGGAAAACGACAGAGAAGAATTTTACCTCAAAAGCCGCAGCAAAATTCTCTGCCCCTGTGGCCAAAAACAATCCGGTGGAAGAGGGATTCAAAAACATGGTAGCCAAGGAATACGGTTTTGGCTCCTGGGCCGGCCTGCAAAAACTGGCCGATCCTGATACGAAATCGGAAGCTACCCGCCGCGTAAAATCGCTGATGATGGCTTCGAGGGTACGTTGACTGAATTTAACACATAGGCACATAGGACACAAAGTTCCCTCTGGGATGACAAAAGCGGTCTATGTGTCCTATGTGCCCATGTGTTAAATTCTATCTCCAATTTTCAACCAAAATGAGCCGCCATGCCGCTCCACGCCCTGCGTGTTGGGGTGCTCCCAAATGCTTGAGATCGAAGCACTTAATTCGGTGTTTTCGGAAACAAAGTAGCATGGAAAAATCGGCTGGTAACGCTGCGGGTTGGCCAACAGCGCAATGGCAAGCCCATACTGTTCGGAGTAAAAACGGTCGCACATGAACTGCGGGTAATCGTAGGGCAAATAGATATCGTGGATGTGGACAATGACACCCGGCTTAAGTGCTGGCAGCGTTTCCAGGAAGAAAACCATGGCATCAGAATTTGGCAGGATCCGGTGGGAGTTGTCAATAAAAAGGATGTCTCCCGCTTCCAGTTCGGCGAGCCAACTTGTATCCACCTCCTCAAAAGGTTTGCGCAGGATCTCATGGGCCAGGCTGTCTATTTCGGCACGGGGATAGGGGTCAATAGAGGTGATTTTGGTGTCAAGCCCGTGGTCTTTCACTGCCTTATGAGCCACTTTGGTGGAGTTGCCGGAACCCACCTCGACATACCGCTTCGGTTTAGTTTCGGCGATAATGGCATACAGCGCCATGATGTCCAATCCAGGTAAAAAGTTGTTGTTCCAGCCCGGTTGAGTCGGGTCTTTTTCGTCGGCCAATTTTTTGATGGCCTGAAGTTGTGGGGCAAAGCCCTTTATTTTTCCCAACCAAAACTGGTATGTTTCTCGTTGACTATCAATGATCTCAAGCAGTTGCCCATGCGCGGGAAGGCCATGGCCGTACCGTGGTTTTAAGGCTACTTTGTATTCAAGAAAGAGGGTTTGGAAGCGCGGGGACAGAAACCTGTAGAGGGCTTTTAGCATTGCGGATAATTCAAATTTTCGCGCACAAGGTAGGATTGAAAAATATTAAGTCGTTCCAACAATACGGCCAAACAATTTTTTAGTGCTGGCTGCAAAATCTTTTTATTTGATTTTGTGTATTTTTGCACAAAAAGAGGTTTAACCATGGGAGATTTTCAAGAAAGAAAAACGCATCTTTTAGATGCTGTCCTTGCGATAAACGATGAGCACGATCTCACCGAATGGGACGAGGTTTATCAAAAAATA
>JANMME010000949.1:0-3540 GCA_031373015.1 Saprospiraceae bacterium | reverse complement strand
GATTTTTTGCTCCAGAAATCTGTGCAAATCCGTGTCCCATCCGTGTCATCCGTGTTCCATCCTAAACAGTTACGATCTTATAAATAAAATCAATTTCAATGAAGTCATTTCTTTTCCTTGCCCTGCTTTTACTGGGCATTCAGTTTTCCGGTTTGGCCCAAACGGCCTCCGGAAATGCCGGAGGCCTTGATTGGCATACCGACCTTACCAAAGCCCGAGCGCTTTCAGATGCTAGCAAAAAGCCCATTTTTGGGTTTTTTACAGGCAGCGATTGGTGCGGCTGGTGCCGTAAATTGCAGTCCGATGTTTTTGCTAAGAGCGCTTTTGTAACATGGGCCAAGAAAAATGTCATACTGCTCGAACTGGATTTTCCGCGCCGCAAACAGCTGCCCACCGAACTTGTGCAGCAAAACCAAGCCCTTCAACAGGCGCTCGGTATTCAAGGCTATCCAACCATCTGGCTTTTTACCGTAACTGAAGACAAGACCACCCATAACCTGAATTTAAATACGCTGGGTTCGCTGGGCTATCCTGCAGGGTCTGAAGTAGGGAAGGAAGAAGTCAAGTTCTTAGATGACGCAAACCTTATTTTGGCAAAGGGGAAAAATTAGGGAGTAGTTTGTGAGTTGTTCTTGTTGCGTCAATCCGACAAGCCGGGATTGGCGCAACAGGAACTACTCAAACAACTTCTAAGACCGCAGGAGCGGCGGTGGCGAAATCACCCACCGCACCAGTCCCTATCAATCAGCGGGACTTCAAGATGGAGCGGCACACGGTGAAAAAACCGTGCAATATTGGAGCGTATGCTATATTCGCTCATCGAAACTCAGCTCCATTTTATGCAGAACGCTTGACAGATTCTAATTTCTGCATTTTTTAAATCCATTTATCATCAACGTATTGTGAAGATTTAGGCATAGGTATTTGCCTGGTCTTTTATTGATATTCGGGTCAAACTGTTTTCAATGTGCAAGGCATTGAGAGAGCATTTGCCCGTAATTCCTGGGTAGGTAATGCCCGCAATTTCAGTTTCCAAAATAAAATTATTTAGATGAAACAAACACTAACACTTTTCGTCCTTTGCTTCCTCACTTTTCCACTTGTTTCGCAGGTAAACTTTACGGCCAACGATCTGGTCGTGCCGTACACCGGGAAGTTTCGCCCAGGAATTAACCAGGGCTACTATCCTGGCTGGGACAACAAAACCCTGGCCAACCTTTCCGCCGGAAACCCTTCGGTGAATCAAAAAGGGATCGGGGCCAAAGCCAATCGCCAAGGCTTGTACGAGGAAGTTTTGGGCATTTTTGGCTACAACCTCAATGTTTCTGATTTTCAACACTATGATGCCCTCGGCATGGGCGAGCACGTTGCCATTGTGGGCGGTCCGCTGGCCTGGCACAAGGATTTTTCTCAGGCTTCGTATTGCAACGACCCGGGGTCCCCGAATTTTGGGGTGCCTTCTAATATGTTTGGCAATCTATACACCCCCATTTGGGATGGCGGAGCGAATGGAACACCTTACAATGACAACAACTATTTTGCCGCTTACCTGTATAAAGTTGTCTCTCAATACAAAAATGAAGTCCGTTTTTGGGAGATTTGGAATGAGCCAGGTTTGGACCTCACCGGGAATTTGGGCTGGCGTGACCAAAACTACCCGGGCAACTGGTGGCTTGAAGGCCCCAGCCCATGCGACAACGTGCTTCACGCGCCGATCTACAACTACATCCGCACGCTCAGAATCTCTTGGGAAATCATCAAAACCCTTGACCCGGATTCATATATTTGCCTGGGCAGCGTGGGCTACCAATCCTTTTTGAATGCCTTGCTGAGAAACACCGACAACCCAAACAATGGCGACGTTTCTGCGGCTTATCCTCTGACGGGCGGCGCTTATTTTGACTGCATCACTTATCACTCTTACCCGCATTTTGATGGCTCGACCACCAATTTTGATCTTCAGTTTTTTGAAAGGCATTCCGACGAAGCCGCCGATGGCGTGGTTAAATATCGGGATTACTACCAGCAGATTTTGGATGATTACGGGTACGATGGGCGTACTTTTCCCCAAAAGGAATGGATAATCACAGAAATCAACTCGCCCCGCAAGGTTTTTGGCGAAGCGTTCCCTGGTTCAGGCACAGGGCCTTTTTTTGGCGGACCAGATGCCCAAATCAACCATATCATGAAGGCGATGATGGTGGCCAAAGTGAACAAAGTGCATCAGGCGCACACCTATCAATTAATTGACCAGAAAAATGAAGCCGACGCCAATTATGAGTTTCATTTGATGGGCCTGTATAAAAATCTCAATGGCGCAGCACCCTACAATGTGACCGTGAACGATGAAGGAATAGCCCTCAAAACCTTGTCCGATTTGGTTTGGGATACCGAATACGATGGCATTCGCACGGTAGCCATGAATTTGCCCCCTGCTGTACGCGGCTATGCTTTCCGCCGCCCTGATGGCTCTTATGTTTATGCAATATGGGCACGAACCACCCAGGATTTGAGCGAAAATGCCTCTGCCAATTATTCATTTCCGGCAGGTTTCAATATGCCCATTGTTGCCAAATACAACTGGGATTATGGATACACCAACGCTACCTCAAGTATCCCTTCTCAAAATATTCCCTTGAATGCACGCCCGGTGTTTTTCGTTGGTTCCAAGGAAACACCGATTCCAAGCGGTTACTGTGCATCCACTTCAGCATTCCCTTGGCACGATTGGATTGCAGGGGTTCAGGTGGGCGCCATCAACAACCCGAGCGGCAAAACCGTATATTCAAACTATACAAACCAAAGCACAAGTTTGGCTGCCGGAAGTTCGACGTCCATTGCTTTAACGGCAGGTTTCAGTTGGACTACTTTCAATGAAAACTGGCGTGTCTGGATAGATTTTGATAAAAATGGCGCATTTGAAGCCTCGGAAATAGTTTTTGAGGGCGTTCAAAATGCACCTGCTCCGGGTACGCCATCGGCCATTTTCAATGGGACTTTGGCCATTCCGGCAAATGCCGCACCTGGCAGCACACGTATGCGCATTTCGATGAAACGCGGCGCTTTTGCTGACCCATGCGAGATTTTACCCAATGGTGAAGTCGAAGATTATACGGTGAATATTACGGGCGTAATCCCTAGCGGTGCCTATTGCAACTCCACTTCCGATTTTCCCTGGCACGATTGGATCTCAAGCGTGAAAATCGGCAGCATCAACAACCCGAGCGGAAAATCGGCGTATTCGGATTTCACCAATCTGATAACCGATTTGCAGCGTGGGGTGCCAACTCCCATCACCCTAACGGCAGGTTTCAGTTGGGCGACTTTCAACGAAAACTGGAATATTTGGATTGATTTCAACAAAAACAATGTGTTTGAAGCGCCTGGAGAATTGGTTTATTCCGGAATTTTGAATGCACCTGCCAATGGCACCACAGTAGCACTGCTGAACGGCAGTATAACCATTCCAGCCAACGCCGCTCCCGGAGTCACCCGGATGCGGATTTCTATGAAACGGGGCGCCCAGCCCTCTCCTTGCGA
>JANMME010000938.1:0-4329 GCA_031373015.1 Saprospiraceae bacterium | reverse complement strand
GTCAAGGCGCGAGGAGGGCGTTTAGTGGGACTAAAAAACCGACGAGCAACGAAGAGAGGGGCAAAATAAGGCCGCCAAAATTGCACCTTTGTTTCAACCGCGTTCCTTTGCTAACAATAATATTGCCTTATTCAGCAATATTAGACTTGTTGCGGTGGCTTGCTTTGGCAGTAAAAAATTCATTTTTCCACCTGCCTTCGTTAAATTTTTCACCGAATATGCCCGGTTTCGACTGCAAAATTTGCCTTGGCAGTTGAAAAAAGACCAACTTTTCATATTCAAAGCAACCCACCGCAACAAGTCTATTTTTTAGTCGCTGACATCGCCTCATCACATTTTTCTCACCCATTGTATTGGGCAAATATGCCCTCTGCATTAACAAAATTCAACAATGAAAAAATTGTTTGCCACACTTTTCGCCTATTCTGCACTTTTTTTGAGCTTCATCTACACTGGCTGCGAAGAAGTCCATTGCAACCCAGATCCATTAGTTGTTACTTACGAAGTTGAAGACAAACCTGAAAACAGTACAGATTATGAGATCACTTGTGATGAGGATTTTGTGTGTATTTGCTTTTGTAATTGTCTAAATGATGCGGAAGATACTAACTGGGAGGCCAAGCTACTTTATCAGGGCACACATGTTATTTCGATTCATAAGAAACAATTAGGTACCCTTGACCAATGGCAAGGCAAGTTTAAAGTTCCTAAAAGTGTAGTATTCTCAGGCAATTACCAAATCCAAATAGCCACAATTGTGGGTCAAAACATCAGAACAAGTAATGAATTCTCAATAACCTGCAGATAATTGCTACCGTTTTGGGCTTTTCCTCAGTCAATGGCAAAAATTGAAGATGGCAGCAGGAGATTGATTCAAGCATTTTCAACAAAATCAAACAGTAATTACCCTCAGCGGTCCCCAACGAAGCGCCATTTCGAGCAGCAAAAAGCAAAAAGTAGCGTTCAAAAACCAAAAAAACATCTCCGAAGTACGTCGAACAGAACTTTTCACAACTTTGGTTTTTTCCAAGTTTTCTACCTCGTCGTAAATCTCTTCCAAATCGGCAGCCGTGCGGGCGCGGTAGAATCTCCCATTGGTAATCGAAGCCATTTCTTCCAAAAGCCGTGTATCAAAAGTCATCTGGCGGGCTGCAAAAGCAAAACTGCCATTAGCATTCTGATAAGTGGGCGACATCACTAGTCCATCGCTCCCAATACCGATGGTGTAAACTCGTATCCCCAAGGCTTTCGCCGCTGCAGCTGCAGTGAGCGGCCCCAAGTCGCCCGCATTGTTCTCGCCGTCCGTAATGAGCAGCGCTATTTTGCTTTTGGACGTGCCTTTGTCCAGGTGTCGGACGGCGGTAGCCAAACCCATCCCAATCGCCGTACCATCGGGCAAACGACCGACCTGCAAATTATTGATAAAGGCCTGCAAAATCCGGCGATCGTTCGTAAGCGGGCACTGCGTAAACGCCCCCCCGGAAAAGACCACCAAACCGAGTTGATCATAAGGCCGTCGGCTAACAAAACTCGCTGCTACTTCCTTGGCAACGCTGAGCCGGTCGGGCCGAAAGTCTTTAGAAAGCATACTTGGCGACACGTCCATGACCATCATGATATCAATTGCTTCGGCTTCTATTTCTTCCTCGTGCCAGAGCAATTGTGGCCGGGCCATTGCAATGATAATCAGCGCAACCACCAACCAACGAATGAATTGAATCCAATTGCGGGCATACACGACCCAGGTCTTAATGCCCTTCATGGCCGTCAGCCGCGACACTTGCAAGGTGACATGCCGCCGCTTTGCTTCCCGCCGGTACTGATAGATCAGCAAGGGTAAAAGCAACAAAAGAAGAAGCCAAAGTGGTTGGGCGAAAGTCATTGATTGGTGATTTGTTAGAATGGTGTCAAATCATAAGGGTTCGTATTTTCCTGCGCTCGGTTTGCGGGGAGCGGGCATTATTGCTTGGGCTTTTGGGTGTTCCGGGGTTTTGGCCTGACCCGGCACAACCAATGCTCGCGCTTTTGCCAACACCGCCTCGTGCGTAGCTTCTGGAGGCTCGGATTGGGCATATTTTACCATATCGGCTTTTTGCAATAGTTCATTCAAATCGAGGCGCAATTCAGAAGGGAAATCGGTGGACGCAATCAATTTTTGAATCTCGGAGGTGGTGGACTCCAGGGCCGCAATGTCAAAGCGTGTTTCCAGATATTCCCTTAAGACTAGGCTGAGTTCGGCGTAGTGTTCCTTTGTTTGCCCATTTTTCCAAAGTTGCTTTTTTTGGAGTTGGGAAAGTTGTTGCAGCGCTTTTTCACTCGCAGAAACGGATATTGGCGCGGGTGCGATCTGAACCACCACAGGTTGGGGTTTGCGCTGGTTTTTTCGAAGCCACCAGAGGAACAACATGAGTATTGCCAACACACCCAAGCCCCAAGGCCAATAGTCCATCCAAGACTCTGGCTCTCGGCGGATGTCCCGGATTTTAGCCATGTCGGTGATCTCCCGCCCGGCGCGTGTGGGAAAAACGGCGAGTGTTAAGGCATTCGTTTCCAATGGTTTTCCCACACCAAGGCGCACATTGAGCGGGGGCAATTCCAAGGTGGCGCTATCAAATGCTATCAGGGTAAAACGCCGCATCCACTGCGCCCCGCTGCGCCGCCAATTCGACCGACCAATGATGTTGGTGGCTGGCAAAACGGATGCCCAGGAGCTGAAATCTACTTCTTGGGGTTCGGTGTTTAAACCCGAAACCAGGATCAGAAGCTCTGTGGTATCGCCCGTTTCTATGCGCTCTGGTTGAAGGGATGCAATGGCTTTGGGCTGGGCGGATAAGTAGAAAGTGGCAAGCAGACAAGTGACAAAGCCTAGCGTTCGAGGTGACAGCTCCGAGGCACGAGAAGGTGTCACCTCGAACGCTCCTTTCAAAAAAACAGACAAAATATCAGCCATGCGCCACCATTTTAGATCGTTTGGAAAAAAACTGCAACAAGGCGTTTGTGTACGGCTCGTGGGTACCCACGCTCAAAAAATCGGCCCCGGCACGGCGAAACAGACTCTGGGTCGCGGCAGTATGCGCCTGAAACGATTGCCAATACTTTCGCCTGAGTTCGTAACTGGTGGTGTCTACCCAGATTTGCTCGCCCGTTTCGGCATCGGCCACACGGAGCAGACCAACGTCGGGCAGATCCCGCTCAAGTATATCCCAGCAATGGATGCCGATACAGTCGTGCTGCTTGGCCAATACCCGCAGTTCGTCATCATAGTTTTCTGCTAAAAAATCAGACAGGATGAAGCACACACAGCGTTTTTTCAAGCCGTTGTGGATATAACGCAGGGCTTTTTCCATGTCTGTTTTTCGCCCTACAGGCTTGATATTCAGCACCTCGCGTATAATGCGCAGGATGTGCTGGCGACCTTTTTTCGGAGGTATGTACAATTCCACCCGGTCAGAAAAAAGCAACACCCCCACCTTGTCGTTGTTGGCAATGGCAGAAAAAGCGAGCACGGCGCACAGTTCGGTCAGATACTCCGCTTTGAATTGCACATGGCTGCCAAATACCGCCGAACCGCTCACATCCACCACCAGCATTACCGTATTTTCTCGTTCCTCTTCAAACACCTTGATAAACGGCTCACCAGTTCGCGCGGTCACATTCCAGTCAATGGCCCGAACGTCGTCGCCTTCCTGATACACCCGCACATCGCTGAAAGACATCCCCTTGCCCTTGAACGCGCTTTGATAGCCACCCGTAAACAGGTGACTGCTCAAGCCCCTGGTCTTGATCTCGATGCGGCGTACTTTTTTGAGAAGCTCGGTGGTGTCCATTTTTCTGAAAATGCGGGTTTGGGTTAGAACACCGAAAAAACTGATACCGCCGATACCACCGAATTTTTTTTGATTAGTTCCTCTATTTGAAATTCAAATAAACGGAAAAACTTCGGTGGTCTCGGCGGTTTCGGTTTTTTCGGTGTTAAAAAACAAACTCGGTGGTCTCGGCGGTTTCGGCAAAATCGGTGTTCCAATCACGGAATAACAATCGTACTCAAAACCTTGGCAATAATTTCCTCCTGCCCAATATTCTCCGCCTCCGCTTCAAACGTAAGCCCTACCCTATGACGCAGCACGTCGGGACAAATGGCTCGAACGTCATCGGCCGTAACATAGCCCCGGCGATTCAGGAACGCCATGGCTCGCGCGGCTTTTGCCAAGGCGATGGTGGCACGCGGCGAGGCGCCGTAACTAATGAGCGGAGCTACCTGTCCCAACCCATATTCAGCAGGTTGCCGGGTAGCAAATACAATTTGAAGGATGTACTGTTCAATTTTTT
>JANMME010000931.1:0-4136 GCA_031373015.1 Saprospiraceae bacterium | reverse complement strand
TTTTTGCTTTGTCAAGGCTGTAGGAGGGCGCAATGCGGGACATTTTAACCGACGAACAACGCAGAGAAAGGAAAAATTTGGCCGCCACATTCATGCGTTATTTACTGGACGCGGCACTAGGGCAAAAATTACATCCAAAACGTTTTTTGATATACTTTTGAGACGCTTTCATCCTAAAAAATGAAATCTACATCCTATGACCAACCTTCACGCCCTAAACGAAGCCCAGCGGGAAGCCGTAACAAGCCAGGAGAAAAGGCTATTAGTCCTAGCAGGAGCAGGCTCCGGCAAGACAAAGACCCTTTTGCAAAAAATCATCTATCTGATTGAGGAAAAAGGGGTGAGTCCACTGGATATCATGGCCATCACGTTTACCAAAAATGCGGCAAATGAAATGCTGGATCGGTTGATCCTGGTAGCCGATAGTACAGGGGCATACGCGGCTATTTTACACGATAAAAAGAAGTCAAAGGCTGAAAAAGATACAGCAAGGCGGGAGTTTACAAGGAAATACAAATGGATCGAAGGCCTGACCATCAGGACTTTTCACAGTTTTGGGTACAACCTGCTGCGAACCTTTGGGGTGAACGAATTTGACAATAAATTCAGGATAATATGGGAGGAAAAAAGCAATGAAGAAGATGAGTTTTCGAAATACATCGCGCCGGAGACTACCTACGAGGTGTTTTACAAATTAATCCTGCAGCAATGCGAAGACCATCAATATTTGCTTGACCTGAAGCGGTATGTGTTGGATTACCTTGTAGACAAGATCCATTTGAAAGAATGGGTTATGCAATCCGGCCACAAGGATGGGAAATTTTACACCTCCCTTGATGGAACCAAAGTGCGCTCAAAATCAGAACAGTATATTGCTGACTACTTATTTCGGCACAGCATACCCTACCAATACGAACCCGTTTTACAGATTAAGGATTTTCCCTTCACCCCCGACTTTTACATCCCGGCAGCCAATCTGTACATCGAGCATGTAAGCAACAAAAGTTATCCGATGCGCGGCAAAGAGGAGCAGTTCCAACAGGGAGGTATCCTTTACGCAAAGACTTATGAGTACATGGCCGAAAACTCGGCCTTGTTCAATCAGGCCCTGGATTACTTGATAAGGGGGCGATTACCTGCGGGGTACAATACCTCAAAAATCATTACTTTTCAGGATGCCTTTAAAGGGCATTTGGATCACGTAAAGGAATTTGTGCGGACGGTCATGCGCATCACAGACCTAATCAAAGTTGAAAGTTTGAACCCTGAACAAGTGCTTTTAAATGCCAGGGCAGATCAGCATGAGCGCGTTCGGAATTTTTATGAACTGGCTGTTCCCAGCGTTTTGGAATATGAAAAATACTGCGTAAACAAATCCTATTTGGATTTTAATGATCTGATTTCCAGAACCGTTTCCCTCCTCAAAAACCAAGAAGATATTGCGCTTAAAGTTCGAACCCGGTATCCGTATGTCCTCGTGGACGAATTCCAGGATGTCAACAATCTGCAGGTTGATTTAGTAAAATTACTCCTAACAGATCAGACCCAGCTCTTTTGCGTGGGAGACGACTGGCAAAGCATTTACGGATTTCGGGGCTCTAACGTTGATTATATTATTGACTTTGAGCGGCATTTCCCGGATTCCAGGATCATCAAATTAAACCTGAATTATCGCAGCACACAAAACATCGTAGGCGCCAGTAACGAAGTGATCAAAAACAACCGGCATAAAATTGAAAAAGAGATACATGCTTCCAAAAACTCACCCCACAAGATCGAGGTGTATGCCGGCACGTTAGAGGAAGAGAACGTGGAGTACTGTATGAAGAAGGTTCGCGAATGTTTGGAGGAGGGGATACCAAGCGAGGAAATTCTATTTCTTTACCGACGCAGCAAAATGTTCGCGCCCTACTTTGAAGGGCTAAAGAAAGAGGGCCTGCGTGTGCAATACAAAACTATCCACGCTGCCAAGGGGCTGGAGGCCAAGGTCGTTTTCATTGTTGGCCTCACGGATGGTTATGGCGGCTTTCCGGATATTTGGCTGGAAGACCGGATTTTCCAGGTCGTAAAAAAAGCCAACCTTGACATGTTGTTGGAGGAGGAACGACGCTTGTTTTATGTGGCCATCACTCGGGCTAAGGACAAGCTGTTCCTGATTACAGAAAAGGGCAGGGAGTCGAGTTTTTTGAAGGAAATACCGGAGATTTATACGGTGCGCACGGGTATTCCTTTGAAATCTGTGGTGGAAGAGGTGCGGCTTTGCCCGAGTTGTAGTCGGCAGTTGGAAGAGGGGTTTGGGTATTGCCCGTATTGTGGTGAAAGGCAAGAGAAGGACGTGGGTTGACATTTTTGTTTTACCAGGTGTTCTCCTGCCCAGTAACTTCTATATTCTGGGACGCCGATGTACAAACAATCGACCTTAAAAAGCACGATTCAAAAAGCCGTAAAATCTCTCGCTCCCTGACCACCGCTGGCGCATAACCTACTAAGACTTTTTTAACCTATTATTCGCATATTTCAGAGCAAAATTCAAATTTCTTATGATGAACTTAAAAGTAACCACGATACATCAGGGAGATCTCGTCGTCGAGGGCAACCTGAAGTGCACGATTCTCGCGGTCAATGGTAATCTCAGCGTCTCAGGTCATGTGAATGCCCGTCGATCCTTACATGTCTCAGGTAGCGTGACGGTGGGTAAATCCTTAACGGTCGGAATAGACCTGAAATCGGGTGGCAACGTCACGGTCGGACGATCTATTCGAGGGGGGCGTGTGCATACGGGTGGATCGGTGAAGGCATTGGAGATTAGACTTGAAGGCTCGCTCGTCGCTGTCGGCTCGATCACGGCGCATGGATCCATCGAGGCCGGCCAACGGATTCATGCTGGCCAACGGATCCGTTCACACGCTTTCGTCTATACCCCTACGTTCGAGATTTTCTGCCAGGAATTGAAGACAAACCATTTACCCTTAGGGCGAGCGTTTTGGGCTAGTCTACCCGTGTTTGCTCCTTGGAAAGCGCACATCCTTGACCCGTCATTGTGCTGGGATGAGTGGCGCGCGCTTGGTAAAGCCACGGATCTCAATTGGCTCTCTGGCGCTAACCTGGGCCATTGGTCACTCGAAGCGCAGCTGCGAATGTTCCTCGGGTTGGAAAGTGTCACCACTGCTCCCGCTGAGGCGCAGATTGCGCTTGAACCAGTGACCGTACGCATCATGCCAGCGTCTGAGCGCGCGTCGAGCGTCGAGCTCTTGGCCGATCCAGTGAACCCACTTTTACAGATCGTCAATGACCCCACTGTCACGCCATTTCCCGACTACGCGAACAATCCAAGCTACCAGGCAATATTGACTGCACTTAAAACAGCCAATGTGTTGAACATGGACCTGCGCGCTGCCTACCCTGACCTTAATATCGATCTCGACAGCCTCTACGTCGTGGTTTCTGGAATTTCCGTTGCTGACCCCAGTGTCAAGACACAAGTGCTGGCCGAACTAGCGGGAGCAAATAACGTGCGCCGCCTGAAAACCAACCTAGACAATTTCCTGGCCAACTCGGTCTTGTTACACGACCTGCAAGTTCAGTATGTAGGTAAAATGGTCGAGATGGATGATGCCGATGTCGTGGGGATGGATCTTATTAGCATTTTCAATGACATCTTCGCGGCCCTTAATCTAATCGATGGCGCCGGTGCAATCGTGGTAGCATTAGAGGTCGCGGTAACGATAGCGGAGCAGTCTGCCAATGGAACATTTGGCCAAGTGCATGCCATCTATGATCAGTTGGTCGGTGGCTTGATGACGGAGTTTCAAAAGGTGCTGGCGCAAAATGCGAATATGGCCGAAACGATTCTTACCGACTGGGGTAAGCTTGAGCGCACCAATGCACTCATTATCGACGGCACCCTTAGCTGGCCTGCGGACACCAACGCGGCACTCACCGCAGCCTCGAATAGTTACGAGATCAACCTGTTCAAGGCCATGCTTCCAATCCATTTTTATCCCAATTTTAGCATTTGGTCATGGACCAAAGATACGCGTAACAATTGTGGCAACACGGTGTGGATGCAGTACGGTGGCTGGGGTAATATTGGCTGGCCCCCCCATGATCCATCGCAGCAATTTATCCCCTACTGG
>JANMME010000901.1:0-7044 GCA_031373015.1 Saprospiraceae bacterium | reverse complement strand
GTTTTGGAACAAAAAAAGTGTGGCACACCCCAAAGGCATGCCACACTTTTAAAAAAAACACAGACACCGCATTGTGCAAACCAGAGCTTCGCAAAACTGGTAAGTGGAGCAGACAGAACGGAGGCGGCAGATTGCTTAGAGTCGGACAAGTCAACGACAACAACTTACCTAAATTCCGGGGAGTACTCCTTTGAAAATAGTGTTCGAGCCGGTGCAGAGAGAACGGCGTCTGTGATGGGCAAAGATACGGATGTTTTGGGTTGGGTGCTAATATAACTCGAACTATGCCTTGAACCTATATCGGAGTCGCTCCCAAAAACGCCCGAAGAAAGTTTTGGGCGATTTACTATGAGCGGTCATCATGAACCGAGATATATTATTTGGTTCAGAAAGGAAACTTGAAAAAGGATTCCATGTAGATGCATTTCCAGTTAATTGGCGATCGGCAAGATAATAGTAAGTGGTAGCCTTTGACATCCATTTGCGCTGTTCATATATCTGACCAATACCGAAGTTGCAAATAGCAGTCAAATAGTCACTGGGAAAATCTTTATTTTCTTCCGCATAGAGAATACGCTCAAATTCGACTTTAGCTGTTGCAAAATCTTTCAAATGAAGATGGATAAATGCGATGAAAGTTTCGATATAGATAATTTTTGGGTGCTTTTCGATATAATAGTTTTGGTAAATCACCTTGGCCTGTTCAAATTTTGCCAAGGCTTTTTGAAGCGATTCCTTTGCTTCAGGAGCTCGATCTTTGCGTTCCCACAGATCAAATTCTTGATTTTGGACACCTGGGACAAATTGATGATAAGGTCCTTGGTAAAAAAACAGATACTGCCCCCAATGATAACAGGTATCCCCCACCAAAACGTGATCCCGCCCGTAGCGTACTGTGAAGACCCGCAATGCATTGTCAAAATGCGTCTCAAATTCGGTAGAAAGCCCTTTGAAAAACCAGGAACTGCCCCAGAGCAGCTCAGAGAAAGGATAATCGGCGGTACTTTCTTGCAGCGTTTTAGTCAATGTATATTCTCCTCCTTTCAGAATGAAGACTGAGTCACCAAATTTTCTCAATACTTCAGCGACATTTTTTGTTCCGAATAAAATGGCTCCGATATGCTTCGACAAATATTTTTCCTTCGCCTCATTTACATATTGATTCAACAGCCGGTAAGCCGTGTCCCATTCACCAGATTGAATATGGGCCAGTCCGTGCAAGGTCTGTAATTTGACAAGCGTATTTATTTCAAGCGCAATAGGCTCTTCATCCGCTTGGCGCAGCACTTGTTCTAAAAAATCGGGGGCATCATCCGCTTGTAATTTTTCGAGTAGTCTCAGGGCATGGAGATATTGGGCTTCATACCAAAGCGGGCGGTCTTCAAGCTTGAGCGCTAAATTTTCCGCCTCGGCCAGTACGGGTTCTACGGCCTCAAAAGCACCTTGTTCAATCAAGGTATCAGCTTTGAGCAACAGAAAACTTAAAGCATAATATTGTTCGCTTACTAGAGAAGAGGAATTAACCAGTGTTAAACCAATATTGGTATAGTGCAGTGCGTCTGTCGGTCTGCCTAAATCTTTGCAAAGCAAAGTCAATTCACTAGAAGCAGATACGATCGCATCAATATTTTGTGCATCTGCCTGAAGATCGGCCAAACGTTGGCTTAATTCATCTAAAGTTTGTTTTTTATCTTCAACAGTGCGTGTATCTGGTTCCGGGTTCCGGAAACGTGGCTGATAATAAGTTTTAATTTCAGGTAGATAGCGGTATCTAAATTCCAGGGTCCCCGCACGCAAAGACCAAAAGTCAGGGATTCTGTCCTGTAACAAGCGCATCACCTCGATTCCCGTTGGGAGCAGCGAAATGATTGTAAGTGGTTTGGAGGCAAAACGATCCCGTCGTTGATTGAAACCGACATATAAATCCGGTTCGTGAAGCAAGTGTTCAAAATTGCGCAGCAGGACAAAACCTTCTTGTGCTTCATCAAATTCTTTAAGCAAAGCCCAATAGTCGGTTTTGAGCAGGTTGACTTCTTTGCGAGGTCGTTCTGGGAAGGTTTTCTTTAAAAAATCGCTAATGTCCCGAAAAACATCCGGCTGAGGCAGTGCCTGGATTATTACAAAACGGAACAGTGGAACTTCGACTATGCGCCGGAGCCGCTCAAATGTTTGTTCTGTTTCCGTAGACCTAACCCACATGGCGACGATAAATGGAAGATGCTTCTATGATGGGGTTTACCCTTTTGTAATTGCCATCATTATACTCCATAATGGTAATATTTTCCAGAAGGCGTTGCATCGTTTCATCGTAGGGCACGTCCATGCCGTTTGCTTCTTTTATCCTTTTTAGCACCTCTAATTCTTTGCTCGTTAGAGATTTCGCATCAGCGCTCAAGTTATAAACCGCTTTTTGAAGTGCTTCCATTGTAATATAAGGCTCCGTATTTAGCTCCTCAAAGGCCGTTTGCAATATGCGCAACAACTCACGCGGTGAACCACCGGAATATAAAATAGCCTCCCGAATAACTTCTGGAGACTCAAAAAGGGAAGGGGCAATACGTTTTTTGACAAATTCAGTAAACTGTGAGATAGCAGCTTCAACAGGATCTCCATTCGCTTCGCGAACTTTTATGAAAGGAAAGGCCAATACACTAGCATCTTCTCTGATGCGCTTGGTTTCAGGTATCAATTCAATAGGCAGTGTAAACAACATATTTGTCTTTATTTGGCGAATCCGATTTGCTTCGTCAATGATAATTCGACGGCGGGCTTCGGCGGTTTGGGTTTTTTCCAACCCATCAATGATAAACAAAACTTCTTCAGCTTTGCTGGCCTTGCGAAGTGCCAACACGGCTGCTCGCACCAACAAGTTAAATTGATTTGCCAACCCGGAAAAATTATGACTAAACTCTGTACGAAGGAGATTGACCTGCTCAATATTATCTCCTGTGAACATTATGGAGCGCAGCCTGCGAAGGATCTCTTTCATTTTAAGCCAGCCAATTGCAGGCGTGTCTGCATTTACATGCTCCTGCACTGCCTCTAATCGGTCCGCGAACCATTTTTCAAAGGAGGGCGCAGCCTCGTCTTCTAGTCGGACCCCAACAGCCTGAAGTTCATCCAGCAGTTGTTCCATTTGATAGATCAAGATTTCGGCATATTCTAAATTGCTGCTGCTTAGCCCTTTGTCAATATTGCAAAAAACACAGAGATAGCCCTTAGGATTGTTGAGTTCTTTCGCATAGCGTTGTAATTCAGTAGATTTCCCAGCTCCCCGCATACCAGCTAAAAATACCAGTACTGGATTTAGGCTTTCATCCGAGTACAGGTAATTGAAATGGGTGTCTATCCTTAATTTTTTGAATAGTGCGTTTTGCTTGAAACTGCCGCGAAATTGACTGAAATCCGTAAAAAAAGGATCGCCAATATCTGCAAGAGGAGCATTAAATTCAGTAACCAGAGGGATCTCTCTGAGGGTAGTTGCTTGTCGGTGTTTTTTCTCCATGAGCTGGGCTGGCATATTGCAAAGATACGATGATATTTATTTTGCCATTTTGATAATCCCATTAATCCTCCCCGTCCAAGTCCTCCTCCTTCTCTTTTTTGCCTTTGTGCTTTTTCGGAAATATCAGCTCAATGATTTTTTTGCCCAGATTTTTTCGCTTTTTCTTGGGCTTTTCATCTTCCTCTACCAACACCTCTTTCGGCTTGGCTTTGCGCGGTTTCGCAGATTTCTTTTTATCTGCCGGCGCGGGTTTTTTGGAAGCGGCCCCGCCATTGCCTGTCGAGGCGCCGGGTGGCAAATTGGGCTTTTTCCCCATATTCATCAAAACAGTATAGGGGATTTCAAACCCCACTTCCACGCGCTGATTCGCCTTGCGGCCTGCTTCGGTGGCATTGTCCAGAAGCGGTTTTGTGCCGCCTTGTCCTTCTGCGCTCAGTCGTTTTTCGGGCATTTTGAACGAATCAATCAAAATGCGGCGCAGCAGCTCGGCGCGGGCTTGCGATAGTTTGAGGTTTTGTTCTGCCGGGCCTTGGTTGTCGGTGTGGCACACAAGTCGGATCTCCACGTTCACGCTGCTGGCAAAACGACCCAACAGTGCAAGTTCCTTATAAATCCGCATATCGTTGAGCGTGGCAAGGCCTTGGTTGAAACGGGCGTATTTCAAGCGAAACGACTTGCGGATCTCGGGTATGGCGCGCAATGTGAACGTGTCGCGCAGAACAGTTCCTGCTGGCATACCTTTCACGATATGCCCCGTGTCTCGCGGGGTGTAAAAACCGGGCACGCCGGCGTATATTTCTACGGTTTTGGCCGTGTCGGGCAGCATGTAGCGATAGGTGCCTGAAGGCGAAATGGGCGCATACACTGGCACGGCGCCATTGATGCTGATCTCTGCAAAACCCTTGGCGATGGGTTTGCCACTGGAGTCGAGCACCTTGCCGCGCAATTGTGAGCGGGGTTGTGGGCGGGCGTGGACGGGCAGGTCAGTTTGCCAGATGTCGCGGTCGGAGTCGCATCGCCCCACTTCCGTGAACAAAGTCCCTCTCCCATCTTCCGGCACCCAAGTGAAGCCGTAGTCGTCCCGGAGCGAGTTGATGGGACAACCAAGGCTTTCCGGCTCACTCCATTGGGTCCAGGAATCCCCCAGACGGCGGCTCACGAATACATCCATTTCCCCAAACCCCTCATGGCCGTCGCTGCAAAACAGGAGCGTTTTGCCATCGGCGCAGAGGTATGGGTTGGCTTCGCGGCCTTTCCGGGTATTGATAGAGGGCCCAAGGCTTTTGGGCTTTTTGAATTTGCCCTCTTCATTGCGTTCGCAGAAGTACAGGTTGCCGCTGGGTTTTTGCCACAGTTCGGCCGGATCGTAAGCCGCATCCAACAAGATCGCGCTGCCGTCGGGCGCGAACACGGCGCGGCTCATACCCGGGAAGGCGCGGCTCAAGCGCTGCGGTGGCGCCCATGCCGCAGACTCGTCGGCCCGGGTGCTGATGTAGAGATAGCGTCCCACTTTCAGGAGCATTTGAAGGCCGTCGGCAGTCATGGATAGGGGGAGGGCCCGTTTGTTGACCGAGAGTACTTCTACTTTTTGGGGCAGCGACCAATCGTCGTTTTCGAGCGTGGAACGCATTATCCAGGTCTCCTTCCCTTCTTTTCGGGCAAAGTAGGCTTCGGTGCCTTCATCCCAGGAAACGGCGGAAAATTCCTGAAACTTGCTCGTGTTCCAGGGCCGCACAAATTGTGGGATGGGCCGCTCGGCAAAACCGTCGAGACATTCCAAAGCCTGTTCGAACCACGCTTGCTTTTGCGTCTGAAAATCGAACCCCGTAGCGCAAACGGCCGAATCACGGAAAATTCCCCGCATGTCCGTCAGCAATTGGAATGCTTGCTGGGGTTTGTTGGTCTGCAGGTAGTAATTCGTGGCCTCTTTGAGCAAAAGAAAAGCCGAATAGCGCGGTGCGTAGGTTTGGAGGTAATGGTAGAGGTCGCGGCGGAGTGTGGCCGTGTCGGAGGAGCCGCATCCGACGACTTCGACCAAGTCCCTAAACGTTTCGAGGTCCTCAAGGTGTTTTTGTTCGGAAGGCAAAAGAGCTGCCACAGCCTGCTTGTTTTTACTGAGTGCTTCCACATATATCTGCACCTCCAATTCAAGCACCGTGTAGGGATAACGGTCGAGGAATACGAGGGCCGAATCGAGGGATTGGTGGCAGAACATTTCCCGCGCCTCGTCGAACCAGCAATCTCTTGAATAGTAATGCCCTGGGCGGTCTTTTTTAAAGCGGTCCATGGCGCAGCGAGGGTGTTTTTTCAGAAACAGGTCCCAGATGCCGTCCTTGATGGCCCAAAACTGGGGGTAGCGATAATTGTACACCACATCGTCGTGGTTGTTCAGGATTGAAATGGCCACGTCGTAGTCGGTGGTAGGGAGGTTGCGGTTGACCACGCGGGCACGCACGGTGTCCCATTCGGGCTCAATTTTGAACACCCAAGGCAGGAACATCTTGTCCACCGAGTCGAGCAAAATCACATTGCCCTGTTGTTCTACAAGTTGGAAGGCCTTTCTTTCGAAGCGTATCCGTTTGTTCATCACGCTTCGCTCGCTCACTTTAAATGCCTTGAGTTTGCGCTTTTTCTCAGCGCTCGACAATGCAAGCCGGGCGCCCAAATCGGAATATGCGCTGTCGGCCCTGGACCAATCGCGGAGTGTTTTTCCGCGGCGGACTTTCATGCCCAGCAACTGGTATTCTGCCGCCAGGTCATAGATGGGGTGGTTTTTAAGGCGTTTGAACGTTTTTTCTGCTTTTTCTGGCTGCTTTTTCTTCAATTGACGCATGCCTTTTTCCATGAGCCTGGTATTGGGAGAGCAGGAAAAAAGGAGGGTGAAGCAAGAAATGAGTACAACGGAAAAGGGCAGCCAAAGGCTGCGCGGAAGGAGGGGGGAGCACATGGTTTGTTCAGATGAAGGTTTGGTTATCGTTGGTCGTTCGGCGAGAACGGCGAAGCTAAGATAGGGTAAATGATTATCATGTCTCCTGCGAAGGCCCTAATGTTTCCATTTTGCACCCGTTTGGTCCAGGTAATTTTGAATCGGCCCTAGTTCCATAGATTTTCGCAGTGCGTCAAGATTGTCCGGGTCTTCTACCGGATACAATAATAATGCGCCTGTGCCCTGTTCCTCGTATAGTTGGCTGCCATATCGTTGGGGCTTGCCTTGATTTTTTAAAACACGGTCTTCGAGATAAGCGAGGTTGCTTGGTTTTGCCTTGCCCTTACGCACAGCCTCCCGCATGACAGGCAGCCATTTCTCCTGTCCTGGTAAATTCAAATCGGCGTGTTGGAGCACCAGCCACAAGCCCGTTGAAGCGGACTCCGAGACCTCATCAGTACCGAGCCAGCCCTGCGTTTCGAGTATCTCGTTCACGCGCAGATAGTTGAGCGAATCCTGCACATTCCAGCGGCGCATCCAATCTTTCATTTCAGGAGATTTAAGGCCGTGGATTTCAATGACACTGTCCCTTTTTTGCCGAAAGTATTGGTCG
>JANMME010000877.1:0-9809 GCA_031373015.1 Saprospiraceae bacterium | reverse complement strand
GTCTGAGGGAGATGGAAACGTTTTTACGGCAATCGCCTTGATTCCCATGAAGCACAGCGTTGGTGACGGCCTCTGTAAGGCTCACTAGAATATTACCATGTGTGTCGGGAGAAAGGTTGTACCGTGTGGCTACATCGTGGACAAAAGGTTCTACTTTGGATACATTTTGGGGGTCGGACGGAAATGTGAGATTCGTGTGCAAGTCGTTCATTCGCAAATTTTTGTTACAGAATCTGGTTGTCAAAGCACTGTTGTCAAAAGGAAGGTAGGGCAAAAGCGTTTGCAACCTAGATTACACAGTAAAAAGGAACTTGATTAAAACAACGACGGTAAAGATTAGGATTACAAAAACCGTCTGCGAATGTTCATGGATGATTGAGTTGCCTCAATAACTGCCA
Source organism: Saprospiraceae bacterium (assembly GCA_031373015.1). Lineage (GTDB taxonomy): Bacteria > Bacteroidota > Bacteroidia > Chitinophagales > Saprospiraceae > M3007. Next base: position 9,411 of record JANMME010000877.1, on the reverse strand, counting down.
CAAAATTAAGGTACTTTTAACAACTTTTGCAAGGGGTAGTTCAAAAAAAATCCCGCTTGTTCTCAAAAGTGGTCGGTTTTAGACCTTTTTAACGCCTTTTCGTCACATTTTCTGCAATTTATTTTTAAAAAACTTCTTAAAAAACAGTCTAAACCAGATTGTGGCACGAACTTTTCTTTGTGGTGGTTTAATACGTTCGACGGTTTAATGGTTTGCTGGTTCAGAGCAAGGCAACCCAAAACCACCCACCCCCAAACCATCAAACCCCCAAACCTCACCAGACATGCAGCGCATAATCCTCTACAAACAGATCAGCAACCGATGGCATTACGTCCGCTTGACGGCCATGCCCCATGCCGAGCTCTGCATTGAAACGGGATGCTGCGGCCAAAAGCCTGATAACATCGAAAAAAACGAGATTCCTGTCAACATTGATCCCCTTGCTGCGCTTCGCCAGGAGGGCGAAAAATGGACCACCCGAGGCTATGCCAAACCCCACCCACACAGCCTGCAAGTGATGACCCTGCATTTCCAGATGCGCCGTTGGACAGGCTACCCCGCAGGCGCTCCCTGGTACGACGACTGGACTTCCGGCTATCTCGATCCTATTCAGCAAGTGCTCGATGAAACTTGCAACGGCATCCCGCGTGGTAACGAGCGTTTTTCAGGAAATTACCTGCACTACTACACGATTTTCAACACCGATTTGGCGCAAGAAGCCGTGGAAAAAATCGCCGCAGCGGCGCCTGTCAAGTTCCTGCTCGATATCCACGTAGCCAGTCGCGAAAAACAGGTACACATTCCCATTGACCCCAATGTGCCTGAATACCTGCGCTCCCTGTTCCGCGTAGTGGAAAAATCGGCGCGCACCATCGCGCATGAGCTGCCGGTATTGTTTCCTACCGACCCACTCCAGCCTGAATTTGTACCCAATGGCTCGGCCAACAAACGCATCGTAGGCGAAGAAGCCGCCCGGCTTCGCGCAACGCTGAAAGAAAAATGGAATTTCGATTCCAACTTCTGGGACCCACTCACCCAGGCTGCACCCTCGGAAGTGGTTTTTCTCAACGGCATGGCCGAGGATAAAAAACAGGCCATTGCTGAATCCCTCAATCAAAAACTCCAAGAGCCACTCTACCTGCTGGACTGCGAGACAGGGCTTTTTGAAATTGACACCGACCAGATTTTCGGTGGCTCGCACGAGGGCATGGTCTTCGACGCGGGTTTTGCCTGGGTTATCTACTTTTCCCATCACTATACCATCACGTTTGGGGGTGACTGGCTGGCGACTGCTGTCAAGGATTTGTACCGTCAACAACCAGAGTTGTTGAACGCTTGGTAATTTTTCTACCGACAGGCAGCCAGTTTGAGACTATTGTCGTCAAGGCAATCGTTCTTGTGTCGCCCAAGTCAAGTCGAAGGCGCTCACGATCAAATTTCTTTTTCATGCAATTCATTCATTCTATTCCACGCCTCAGTGTGGTTATCTTGCTTGTTTTTCAAGCCTTTTGCACTCAAAGCCCCATCGAGACCACCGAAACCAAAAATGACCGCGGCCAACTCGAACGCTGGCAGCGGCGTAAGGACAATTTTGCCAAAGAAGGGCTTTTTCAACGATTTTCGCCAGAAGGCACATTGCTCGAAGAGGCGCACTACCTTGCCGATTCCTTGGACGGTGAGCGGAAATACTTTTTCCCCAATGGGAAGGTAGAAAGCATCGAGCATTATCAAAACAACCAAATACATGGCAAATACCAAGCGTTTTATGAGGATGGCCAATTAAAAATCGAACAAGATTTTGCGCAGGGTGCGCTAAACGGGCTGAGCATCCGCTACTACCCCAACGGCAAAATCCAGGAAAAAGTAATGCTGAAAGACAATGTTGAAAACGGGCCTTTCACGGAATATCATGAGAACGGCAACCTCAAAACCGAAGGAACTTATGCTCCCAATGAAGAAGGCGATGGCCTCGAAGAAGGTGAACTAAAAGAATACGATGAAACAGGCCAACTTGTAAGAATCGCTGATTGCAAAAGCGGGAGGTGCCTGACACGCTGGAAGAAGTAATTTGGACATTGGACATTGGACATTAAACATTGGACATTAAACATTAAACAAATATACATCAGATTAAAAACCAATCAACCCGAACTAAATAATTGACCATGAGCACTCTACTACGAAAAATCAGCCTCGCTACTGCCCACTGCTGCCTCCCGCCGTCGCTCCTGCCCGCCCCCGCCTGCCAAGCTCTGGCGGGCAGGAAGGCTTGGCAATCGGGGAAGCTTCTGCGGGTAAACCTGCTGCTACTGCTACTGCCTACTGCATCGGCATCTGCCCAAGTCATCGGAGGCCGGCACGTTTTTTCTTTCCTGTCGCTGCCACAATCTGCGCGGGTGACAGGGATGGGCGGGGCCCAGATCGCCGTGCGCGACGATGATCCTGTGTTCGCCATCGCCAACCCCGCTGCACTCAACCCAACCATGTCGGGACATCTGGCTTTCAACCACAACTTTTTCCTTGGAGGCATTCAGCATGGCTATGTTTCATACGCGCAGCAATTGCCCAAATGGGGCTTCACCATGCACGGCGGCATCCAATACATGGGCTATGGCGAAATGAAACGTGCCGACGAGTACGGCGACGTGCAAGGCACGGTAAAAGCGGGCGAGACGGCCTTTACGCTGGGTGCAGCGCGACCACTATCCGACAAATTTTCGCTCGGATTGAATGTGCGCATGGCGTTTTCAAAGCTCGACATCTACAAATCCTCGGCTTTGCTGGCCGATGCCGGTTTGATGTATGCCGACTCAGCCAGTCATTTCACCGCGGGTTTGGTACTGCGCAACGCCGGCACACAACTCTCGAGCTACGCCGACATAAAAGAAACTTTGCCCTTTGATATTCAACTGGGTGTGAGCAAACGGCTAAAGCACCTGCCTTTCCGGTTCAGCGTCATCGCGCACCATTTGCACCAGTGGGATATCCGGTATAAAGACCCAAATTTGCAAGGCGATGAAGTTTTATTATTTGGCGACGAGCAACCGAAGGAGAGCAAAGCTACTGCGAGCATTGACAATTTTTTCCGGCACTTGATTTTTAACGGAGAATTTTTACTCGGAAAACATGAAGGGTTTCGCCTTCGATTGGGCTACAACCACCTGCTGAAAAGGGAGCTAACCGTAAATAACTACCGCAGCCTTGCGGGCTTCTCCGGTGGCTTGGGGATAAAAATAAGCCGCTTTCGCATAGATTTTGGCTATGGCGCTTATCACCTCGCAGGAGGAGTGGCGCATTTGGGCATTGGCACCAATTTGAGCGAGTTTTTTTAATGCTTGTTAGGGGATTATTGCAGGGTTCTCCTTTTTCCATTCCTCAAAACGATCGCCTGGAAGGAAAGAGATTTTCTGTCCAAAACGCCCTGGCGCTCTCAAGAATAAGTTGATGATGCGCCGACCCATGCGCCTTTTTTCTTCCGTTTTTTCCACATCGCTCCAGGGGTAACGAACGGTGGTCCAATAATTTGTAACAAAAAAATGGGTTGCACTGGCATCCACGCGTTTCAAACGCCAAAGGGTGCTACGCACCAAAAGCAGCCAGCCAAGCCACAGCGCAAATAAGAACACCTGACCCCAAAAGAGCGGAAACGGCAGATAAAGGTCTTCTTCGGGGATCAGCAAGAATGTAAGCAGCAGCCCGCTCAAGAATACAGTGCCAAAGATGGGCACGAATACCCTCCAGTACAGGGTGGAATTAGCCGAAAGGCATTCGGTTTCTTTATCCGCTTTACCCGCCGAAGCTTCAGCGAAGGCGGGTGGTAGCGTCATTTCGCTATCGACATCAGTCGTTTGAGGATTTTGATTTTCCATAAAAAATTGTGCCGCGTCCGGCATTGTCGGGACGCGGCACAAAAGTACATCGTTTGGTTAGAGCAACATCAATTTCCTTATGGGTTGCAAACCGTGCGACCTTTATTAACGCATTTCAACACGTCAAGTAAGTGTAGTGTGTGTTCTGGCACCAAGAGGTTTACGTTGATATTGCCGAGGGTCAGATCCGTTACGCGAAGCAGTTCGTTCACATTGGGGTCTGAGCCGCCAAGCGCTTGCTTTACGATAAAATGCATAGGCGGGCAAGCATTGTCAGACAGTATTTTTTGCACGCTTCTCGTGCCCAAAGCAGGGTTCAGGCGCACCAAAATTTTCAACTTCATGGCTTCGCCGAGCAGTGGGTTCACAATTTGGCCTGTGTTCCGGTCAAGCGGGTTGGTCATCAACTTACAATCTGCCCCAGCTACCGCATCGTCGAATTTCAAAGCAGTAGGCACGACACCCACATAAGGAAGCCATTTGACTACGCACGCTCCTTTGCCGGGAGGAAGTGTGACGGTGGCGGCAGTTTGACCCCAAACTAGCGGGCCTGCTTCGAGTGCTTTTTCGATCAAGGGGGTCACATCTTTCGTGATTACCTGAACGCATTTACTCTTGTTGCCGCAATCATCCGTAGCCGTCCAATGGCGCTCTGTAATACAGAACCAGTCGCAGTCGCCAGAGATAAGAATGTCTTGGTTAGTGATGCTTACACTCATGTCGCAGTTGTCAACGGCGGTAGCGGTGCCTGTTTTAGGAACCGAGATGTCGCAAGTGACGGTGATGTTGGCTGGGCATTTGATGATGGGTGGTTTTTTGTCTTCGACTGAAATGATCTGCAAACATTTGTTTCCGTTACCATGAATATCCACCACTGTCCAGGTTCGATTGAGGGTAAATTCATTGGGACAACTACCATCTACCCGAACATCAGCATGAGATGTTCCGCCAATGCCACAGTTGTCCGAGGTAGTAGGCGAGCCCGTGTTGGCCGGGGCCGTGGATTCTTCGCAGCTGATAAGTTTATTTGGTGGACACGTTATTTTTGGGAGTTCTGTATCAAGTATTGTAACCTTAAATGAACAGGAGGACTTGTTTCCCACCTTGTCAGTTGCAGTGCAGGTTACATTTGTTTGACCTACATTGAAGAAACTTCCGGATGGGGGAACACAGCTTGTGGTTACAGGGGGACAAGCGTCACTGGCCGAAGTATTGAAAGTGACCAATTTTCCGCATTTTCCTAAATCATTGTTTTCCCTGATATTATCCGAGCACTTAAGAATTGGTGCTTGTGTGTCTACAAGAGAGTTGGCCAAAGCAACCAATTCATTAGCCAAAAGATCAAACATGGTCTTTGCCCAGTCTGCTCCATCTTGAAGCGTGGTTGGATCTAACTTTTGCGGCCCGGACATATCCTGAAGGTGCGTTTCGCATGCATTGCCAACACCTAGGGCAAAAAGATAGGTGCCGGAATTTTTGATATCATTCGAAATCTTACTCCAGACGGCAGCATCTGTGGAGCCAGCTGTAGGGAAGCCATCAGTAATAAAGAAAATGATGTCCACATCGTTGGCAGCCGAGACTGTTCGGGCTTCTGTTAATGCCGCTTCAAAGTTCGTTAGCGCAAAGATATTATTTGGGTTGTAATGTTCTCCTGGGCCGCCATTACCAAGGTAACTTGAAATTATAGTACCAAATGAAGGAGCGGTTGACTTTTTTACATCTGTTAAGGGTACAACCGTTACCGCTGGTCCAGTTGAAAATTCTATAATGCCCATTTGCATAACACCGAGACCAGAGGCACCACCTGATAGGGCATTTGCAAAATCGGTTACGGCTTTTTCTACCTCTGCCTCATGCGGTACGGGATCATTAATAGAGCCTGATTCGTCCAGTACCAGCAACACTTTAAAGGGAGGCCCACCAGGGGCCCTACAGCCAGGGAAACCTGGGTTTGGGGCCACGTTGGGAGTTACCTCAACTGGGCATTGTGCGCTTAAAGGAAAAGAAAAGACAAACGCAAAAAGAAGGACTAGAAGGTTTGTCAGGTTTTGATTGGACTTCAAAAAATGTTTTTTCATTGTTTGGAAAATTTGAGTGAAAGTTGTGTTGGGGTTCGATGGTTAATGCGCTTTGCTGCTAAACTGTGAACATTCACCACAAAAACCCCCGTTTTGGGTGCGCAAATGTCATCCCATACAAACCTCATCCACACTTAACTGGCAATTAAATTTCAGTCAAATCTATGGGGCAAAAAACAATCCCCCCTGTAGCCCAAAGCCACAGGGGGGATCATAAATTACTAAAAAGGCCATGTTTTTATGGAAATCAATCAACCTCCACACTAATCCCGCTTTTATTCTCTTTCCCCTCCCCTTTCTTTTTGTCTGAAACCCTGATCCGGCTACCGCCTTTAAGTTTCCGGGCAATGGCCGAGTAAGGGCCCGTCACCACCGTTTCACCCTCCTGCAAGCCCGACACGATTTCGATGTAATCGTTGTCCTGAATGCCCGTTTTAACCTCGCGAACCCCAACGGTGTCGCCTGTTACAACAAACACAATTTCCTTGATGATGTCGTTGTCTTTTTTACCCGCCAAAGCTTTAGCGGCAGCGGGTTCATCTTCTTCGTCCTTTTTACCCTTGTCTTTCTCCTCCTTCTTGTCATCATCGCGAGCAGTAACTGCAATGATCGGCACCGAAAGCGTTCCTTCAGCAGTATGGGTGAAAATATCCACCGATGCTGACATGCCCGGGCGGAAAGGATAGCGACGGCCATCCTTGAGCAGGTCGGAATATGAAGCCGCATCTACCCGGATTTTGACCACAAAATTGGTCACTTGATCTGTGTTGAGGCTCACGCCCCCCACGCTACCGACGTTGCTCGCACTGTTAGCGATTTCTGTGACTTTGCCTTTGAATTTTCGGCCCAAATAAGCATCCACCTCGATATCGGCATCGTCGTTGAGTGATACTTTTAGAATGTCGTTTTCACTCACATCTATCTGTACTTCCATGGTGCGAAGGTTTGCTACCCGCATCATTTCGGTGCCTGCCATTTGGAGCGTGCCCACCACGCGCTCGCCTTTTTCCACATTCAGTTTGCTGATGATACCGCTCACGGGGGCTGTTACGATGGTTTTTTGGAGACTTGTGCGGAGTTCTTTCAGGCGGGCATTGGCGCTGTTGATGCCAAATTCAGATACGCGAACACCCGCTTCAGCACTGGAGAGGTTGCTCTGCGCGGATCGCAAACTGGCTTCCGAAGCGGCAACCGCGCTTTCTGCTGATTTCAGGTTGCTCTGCGAGGTCTCAAACTCGGCGGTAGAAATGACGCCGTCTTTGTACAACTTTTCATTGCGCTGGTGCGCATTTCGGGCTACTTCGAGTTGCGCCAATACACGCTGCCGGTCTGCTTTCAATTGTTCTATTTGAGCGCTGCTTCCTTGCACATTGGAGCTGGAAATTTCGCGCTGCGAACGAGCGGTGCCTACCGAGGCCTGGCCTTGTTCGAGCGCACTTTGATACTCGTCGGGCTTTATTTTAGCCAGTATCTGGCCGACCGTGACAGAGTCGCCTTCTTTTACATAGAGTTCGATGATCTCTCCTGAAACGTCGGAACTGATCTTTACTTCTGTTTCTGGGAAAATCTTACCGCTCGCGCTCACCGTTTCTTTGATGGTGCGCTTTTCGGCCTTTTCGACGGTCACTTCTTCACCCTTTGGTTTTTGGCGAGATTTGAAAATGGCTGCCCCGATGAGCAGCGCGAACACGCCAATAAGGATGTAAAGCAGGGTTCTGTTTTTTCGTTTGGGCTGTATGCTTGCCATGTTGTAATGATGCCTTTGGTAGAGATAAACTGATTTTGGATGCGAAGGTCAATTTTGAAATACTGGCAGCGGTAAGACTTGGATAAAAAGCACAAAATGGCAGATGAAGATTCGATGTAGCAGGTTTGAGCAACCTTGGGGAAGCACAAAATCGCCGGAGCGATGTAGGCATCTCTCCGGCGAAGCAATCACGCAAAGCGTGGAAAAGTTGGAAATGAGTTTAGGTGGGCTGAAGTCTTGGTGGGATCACTCTTTGTTTTCATGCATCCTACTTCGGATGCGCTGTATGAGTGCCGGGGAGGCTTTTTCGCGCGACAGGTTTGCTTTTAGCAAGGAGCGCAGTGATTCCACATCGGGAGATTCTGGTTGTCGGGGGGCCGGTTTTTCGGAAAATACATGGTGTTCAAAAATTGCTGGGTCTTCCGGGCCATTGGCTGTAATGGGGCCAAGCGCCCGGAGTTTGTCACTGACGGGTATGCCAGTTTCTTTGCGTGCGTTTTTCATGCTGACGTGAATTTGTGCCGGCATTCTGTCGCTGGGAGTGCTGCCCCAATAGCTGCCATTGTCTACAAAGCCGGGTAGCCCATATTGCCCACTGCGGTTGCCAACCGCGCTAAGACATATTGATAAGGGCCACCAATTTTTCACGGACGCTGAGACGAGGGCCGACCAAGAGAGGGAGCGGGCATTGGAAGCCTGCTTGCCTACGATAGAATGCTGACGTGTGAATAACATGGTGATGATGTTTTAATTTGTTGTTGAGATAGTTGAGTGGTTCGCCTAAAAGCACTTGACTATTGGCGGGCCTTTTTGACCCACTGGGCTGTTGTGCAAAAAAGGGTTTGCCGTGGGCAGTTCTAAAAACCGCTGTCGGGCAAACCCTTTTTGTTTATGCTGCGCCAGGCGCATCTTCGTCTTCGCCTACGCTGCCCTCGTTGTCCTGTACGTTGTAGCCTTTTGAGCGCCCGTAAATTTCGAGTTTTTTTGCCAAAACGTTGCGGGCGCGGTGCAGGCGAGAACGGACGGTGCCAATCGGGATGTCTAGGATGGCTGCGATTTCTTCATAAGTGAAGTCTTCCAGGTCTAGAAGTACCACCGTTCGGAAGTTGGGCGAAAGGGCATTGACCGCAAACATAACTTCATCGCCCATGCGGTCGTTGCGCGGGTTTTCGGCCACGGGCAAAAAACGCACCGTTGGGTCTTCAATATCGCGGGTACGCGGCTGGGTCTTTTTGCTGCGCCATTCGTTGATGAAAGCATTGCGGCAAATCCGGAACAGCCATGCCTTGGCGTTCGTCTCGGCAGTATAGCGCTCGATAAAGCGCCATGCTTTCATAAATGTCTCTTGCGCAAGGTCTTCCGCCTGTGTCTTGTCGCCCGTAAGGCGATAGGAGAACGCATAGACCGCATCGAGCAATGGAACGAATTCCTGCTCGAAAATCTGGCTCTGCGCGCTGTTTGCCTTGTAGGATAAGTTAGCCATAGAGGTTTGGGTTTGGTGAATCGGAACTGCAAAGGTCGCCGATAGGCGCACACAACGCAAGGGGGTAGGCAAAGAGTTCCCGGGTAAAGATTTTTTTTAAAATTAAACAGCAAAACAGCAAAACCGGAGAACAGGAAAATATAAAACTGAGCATCAGGATCCGAACTGGGCTAAACCCTTCTCTCTTTTTCGAATCTTGTCACCTCTCTGTTTTATATTTTCCTGTTCTCC
>JANMME010000876.1:0-6238 GCA_031373015.1 Saprospiraceae bacterium | reverse complement strand
GGAGAACAGGAAAATTTAAAACTAAGAAGCGACAAGCACTCTAACAATTCAATCTTGGGATGTGTAAAGAAGTATCTGTGAAAGGCTCAAAATCGAGACGGCAGCATTTCCCTCTTGGTTTTATATTTTCCTGTTCTCCGGTTTTACATTTTGCGGTTTCCCTCCTCTTTACCAAATAAGCATTTCCCCCATCGCCTTCGCCACCTTCTCAATCGAGGGAATCATCCGCTGTTCCAATATCGTATTCAGCGGCACCGCCGGCATGTTCTCCGCCCCAAGCGTCCGCACAGGCGCATCCAGACTGGTAAAACAATTTTCCTGAATCCTCGCGGCCAAAGTCTGGGCAAAAGACCCGTTCACCTGTTCTTCCGTCACCACCAGCACCTTGCCGTGCCTCCGGGCTGCTTCGTACATGGCGGCTTCGTCGAGCGGACAAAGCGTGCGCAAGTCCACGATTTCGATTTGGCCTGGAAACTGCGTCGCCGCATTCAGCCCCCAATGGACGCCCATCCCGTATGTGATGACCGCAAGGCTTTCTCCTTTTTCAACTTTCTGATTATCAGCGGATAAGGCCGTCCTTGCTTTGCCAAAAGGTATGATGTAATCCGCGTCAGGCTCTACTGTTCGGGCGGCTTCGGTTCCCGGTACTTTGCTCCAGTACAAGCCTTTGTGTTCAAAAATGACCACGGGGTTTGAGTCGTGCCAGGCGGCTTTGAGCAGGCCTTTCAAGTCGGCCCCATTGCTGGGGTAGGCGATTTTTACGCCCTGGATTTGCGCCACCACGCTTTCCACGCTGCTGCTGTGGTAAGGCCCACCGCTCCCATAAGCGCCGATGGGGATGCGCAGCACACAACTCACGGGCCATTTTCCATTGCTCAGATAGCAACTCCTCGACACCTCTGTGAAAAGTTGGTTCAATCCCGGCCAGATGTAGTCTGCAAACTGTATCTCCACGATGGGGCGTAATCCTATAGCACTCATACCTGCTGTGCTGCCCACAATGAATGCTTCCTGTATGGGCGTATTGAACACCCGGTGATCGCCAAATTTTTCAGCCAAAGTCGCCGCCTCGCGGAATACGCCGCCGAGCCTTCTGCCCACATCCTGACCATAAAGCAGGCAATTTGGGTGCGCTCGCATTAGTTCCTCAATAGCAAAAAGGGCACAATCCACCATTACCTTGGTTTCACCGTTGGCAGGGCTTCGTTCACCGCGCTCTTCCGTGACGGGGGTAGGGGCATAGTCGTGGGTGAACAGATCTTCTGGTCTTGGGTCTTCGGCGTTTTTGGAAAGTTTGAAATCGGTGGCTACCGTTTTAGTGGCCTCATTTTCAAGCTGTTGAATGTCTTTTTCTGAGAAACCATTTTCCAGTAGCAGGTTTTTCAAAATAGGGTAGGGGTCGCGGCTGGCGTGTTCGGCCAAATCGTCGCGGTACCATTCTTTGCGAACCCCGGAGGTGTGGTGATTGAGCAATGGCACCCGGGCATGAAGTAGAAACGGCCTACGCTCCCGGCGGATTTTTTCGAAAATATCCTGCACGGTCGTCCAACATTCGGCAAAATCATTGCCTTCGATGCTCACCGTTTCGAGGCCAGGAAAGCCTTTGGCATACTCGGCTGCACTGGCTACGCGCGTTTCAGCGGCGTTGGCGGAAATGTCCCAGCCGTTGTCTTGAACGAGGTACAGGATGGGGAGTTTTTTCAACACGGCCATTTGGAAAGCCTCGGAAATTTCACCTTCTGTGACAGAGGCGTCACCCAAAGAGCAGACGACTAGCCCAGGCAGGCTTGCGCCGATCTCCTGGCGCTTTTTGTGATGATAGGGATAGGGATTGTCCAAATTCACCACTGTTTCTGTGCGGTATTCCTTCCCGTTCTTGAGGGTTCCATACGGTGCTGTTCCCATTTTTTCGTGATACCAAAAGCCCATGGCAGCCCCGGTGGCAGGTATGGCTTGCATGCCCGTAGCACTGCTCTGATGGGGTATTTTCGGGAAATGTTCGTCGCGCAGAGACGGGTGGCAATAATAGGAGCGCCCCCCGGAAAAAGGGTCGTCGCGCTTGGCCATGAGTTGGAGCATGAGCTGGTAAGGACGCAGGCCCATCCCGAGTAGCATGCTGTCGTCGCGGTAGTAGGGGTAGGCAAAATCTTGGGGCTGAAGTTGCATGCCCACGGCCAGCTGAATGGCCTCATGGCCCCGAGAGGTAGCGTGGACGTATTTGCTTACGAACTTAAAATTGTCCTCATAGATATCCGTCATGGCCTTGGCGGTTGCCATGAACAGGAAGGCATTTTCAAGGATTTCTTTGGGGATATGGGATTGCTTGCCCTTTTTTTGAACTTTCTTTGTGGTGGGTGTTCTGCTTGGCACGACGAGTATTTTTGTACCCCGGAACGCTGTTTCGGGGAAGTTAGAGCGCCCCGGAATGGAGTTCCGGGGTACAAAAGCACGCAAAAGTAATCTAAAGTCTAGCGTCAAAAAATGAAGTCACACGGTTTTATCCTTGGCAAATTCGCCCCTTTTCACCAAGGGCATGTTTTTCTAATTCAACAAGCCCTTGAAAAATGTGAAAAACTCACCGTTTTGGTCACCTCCCAGGAATCAGATGCGATCCCGGGTTGGCAGCGTTACCATTGGGTGAAAAGCACGTTTCCGGAGCTGGATGTGCGTCATTTGATTGGCCAGACTTCAACGCAACTTCCCGAAAGTTTGAAACTTTCGGGAAGTTCGATTCAATGGTTTGAAGGCGGCGAAAAACAAAAAGAAATGGCCCAAAGCCTTGGTTTTCAACACGTCTCCATTGATCCGAAAAGAAAAAACTTCCCCATCCCAACTTCCGAAATTCGGGAGAACCCGCAGGCACACTGGGATTTATTGCCTCGAAACGTAAGGCCGCACTATATCAAGCGCATCGCCCTCGTCGGCCCGGAAAGTTGTGGGAAAAGTTATCTGGCCGAAAAACTGGCCTTGCACTTCAACACCGTTTTTGTGGAAGAATATGGTCGCACTTACTGCGAAAAATTTGGCATGGACTCCACCGAGCTGGATTTTGCCCATGTGGCGGGCGGTCAACTGTACCGCGAAGACGAAATGGCGCTGCAAGCCAACCGCCTCCTGTTTTGCGACACGGATTTGATTGTCACGCAGGTGTGGAGCGAAGTTTATTTCGCTGGAAAATGCCAGCCCTGGATCTTTTGGGCAGATCATGCAAGGCGCTATGACTTGTTCCTGCTTTTTGCGCCAGATATTCCGTGGGTAAATGACGGTCTGCGTGAATTTGAAGGCCAACGCGCATGGATGTTCGAGCGTTTGCGGCAGGAATTGGAAAGCCGTGGCTTGAATTATGAAATTATTCAGGGTGGATTTGAGGAGCGTACGGCGTTGGCGATTCAGGCCGTGGAGCTAATCGTAGGGATTGCTCAACCTTAATAGCATCTACTTTGTCAGATTCCTCAAAGATAATCAAGGAATTATGCAATTTTTTCCCACAATTATGTAACACTGCCTAGTGCCAAATGCCCAACCTTTAGGGCTGTTTGAATACCTCTGCGCACGTAAAAAGAAATACAGGTTGGCGGAAGCTGTTGCGCTTCATGCTCTACACCTGTTGTGCCCTGATCTTACTGATTGCGGCCCTCTTTTACGCACTGACCTTGCCAGCCGTGCAGCAGCGTCTTACCCGAACGACTGAAACTTTTTTGCAGGAAAAACTCGCCACCCGAGTGAAATTGGGGGCCGTTCGGGTGCGGTTTCCGACCACCGTTTCACTGGAAAATTTTTTATTGGAGGATCAACAAGGCGACACATTGGCCCGAATCGGCAATTTGGTGGTGAGCATTGGTATGTGGAAACTGCTGGATCAGACCATTGAGATGCAAAAGATATCCTTGGAGGATGCCGGGGTATTTCTCCACACGAAAGACAGCATTTCCAATTACGATTTCGTATTGAGGGCCTTTGCGGCAGATAGCTCCTCTGCACCGTCTACGGATACCAGCGCTTCCCCTTGGAAATTACAACTCGATCTGGTGGTGCTGCAACTCAAACGAGTGGATTTTTTACTTCAGGACGAGGATGCACAAAGCACCACCGAGGCCCATATTGGAACAGCTGAAACGACGATTTCTAAAGCCGACCTGAAACACCTTTATTTTGAACTGGATGGCTTTTTGCTGGCAGATTCTGAAGTTAAATTGGTACAAAAGAAAAAATCCCAGAAAAATAACAAGCCTGATCCAGCATATTGTTTGTTGCTAAAAAACGGGGATATCAAATGTACCCATCTTTTCTATTCCACACCCGAACGGACCTTGGATGCAAATCTGGCAAAAACCAAACTTGACCAATTCCGACTCCGTTCTGCAAACGATGCGTTGGTCATTCAGGCTCAGGGCATTCAGGTAGAAAACAGTGCAATTTCTTATCGAGATCCGGAAGTGGTATCTACCCCCGGGCACCTCATTGCGGGTGACCTCGACTTGACTCAACTCGATGCCAATCTCCCCGATTTTTCTTTCCAAAACGACACGTTGTTCGTTCAAGCCAATGCGCTGGCTGGCAACGACAAAAGTGGGGTAATTCTTCGTTCGCTCCAGGCAAGTATCCGCGTCACGCCCGGCATCATCGAACTCAAAAACGCATTGGCCCATTTGAACCAAACCTATTTGGATGGCGATGTACTGCTCCTCAAAAACAACGCAGCAACTTTTGACCGCATGCAGCTGCAATTACGCCGGGTCAAAGGGATGGTAGGTGACCTTATTGTATTGTTGCCACCCTTGCAAAATTCGGCTTTAACCAAGCTTCAGGATATGCCTTACGAAGTGTCGGGCAACTTGAATGGCTGGCTGGATAACTTGCAAACGGACAATATCCGCTTTCGCGCTGGCAGCGGTACGGTTGCAAATTTCACAGGCTCTGTTCAGCGACTGTCCGAGCCCGACAAGTTGGGAATGAACTTGATTATCAGCCAATTAAAAACCAATCGCGCAGACTTGGTGCGTTGGATGTCGGTGGGCGATACGCCGATAGATAGTATTTTGGCGCAGCCGTTGCCGGCTTATTTGAGTGCCTTGGGTATGGTTAATGGTAATATGGCCAGTCTGCAATTGTCTTTGCAAGGTGAGGTCGGAGCATTGCAAACAGGGCATGCTTTTCCAAGCGTTGATGGCCCGCCCCTGCAATTCAGTCTGGCTGGCACCTTGTCTGACGCGAATGATTCTGAGCGACTGCGCATGGATTTGCAAATTCGCCAGTTGGACGCGCCCAAAAATTTCTTCGCCTTTTTAGCCTCCAAAGGTTTGCAACTGCCTGATCTTTTGAAAGTTACGGGCAATTTGCACGGTACGCTCGCTGCCTTGAATACGGATTTAAACTTTCATTTGCTGCGCGGCCCGGTAGTGAGCCAATTCGCTTTTAAAGGGCTGTTGAACAATGTCCGAACGCCAGCACAATTGAGTTTTGATGTCAGCTTCAACGGGTCGCTGGCTAGGCAAGAAATTTTGGGTTATTTGCCCGATTCGATCGTTACCAAAGTGCTGCGTTTGCCCGATTTTACACAAGTAAATGGTCAGGCTAAGGGCACGGTGAAAGACGCGGCGGCAAAGGTCAATCTGGGCCTGGGCGATTGGGGACAAATCCGGCTGGATGGCACGCTGCGCGACAGCAGTTATCAAATGGATATCACGGCCCAAAACCTGCTCGTCAACCGATTGGCGGTGGATACCACTTTTCGGCCGCTCAAAACGGTGGGCTTTACGGCTAAGGTGAGTGGCGAGGGTTTTCAATTAGGCAAAACGGCCAGCATTCAATTGGTAGGAAAATTCGATTCCCTCATTTGGGACAATCTCATTCTGCGCGACATCACGTTTGACGGGGATTTCAAAGGCAAGCGTTTCACAGGTGGTTTCCAGTCGCCCGACGAACGGGCGGCGGTTCGAGTGCGGGCTTCCGGTGATTTTAGTACCGACATTCCGGTCATGGACCTGGATGTAGCCTTGAACTGCATAGACATGCGTTCGTTCGGTTGGGTCAACCGTCCCACCACCGTGTGTATGCGCATCCTTTCTCATTCCGAAGGCTTGTCGGTTGACACATTGACGGCACAAGTGAAGGTTGAAATGATTGATTTACAATACGATACGGTACACATTCATCCGGGCGACCTGACGCTGGACCTCAAATTGGACAACCGACATAACCGCATCACTATCGCCTCAGATTGGCTACAAGGCGAAAT
>JANMME010000871.1:0-7810 GCA_031373015.1 Saprospiraceae bacterium | reverse complement strand
GCTTTAGCCGCAGGATGCGTATGTCCAGATAAAACGGTCTAAACTGCGGGGCCGCCAATATCCTGCGGCTAAAGCCGCCGGTACATACAAAAAACTCGTTCTCTCTGGGGGAGGGAACGAGCCTAAAATTGTTTTCTTCGATTCTAATCCGTTACACAGGGGGCCGTAATTGCTACGGCAGTTAGTCGGTTTTAAGGTTTGTGCTTTTTCAAAAGGTGATTTGGGGATTGGTTTGATAGGGCTAGGGCAAAATGAATGTGAAAGGATGACAAAGGGCCGCTCTCATGGTCGCCTTTTCTTGGTTATGTCGCTGGGGGTGGTTCATCTGGCTTTTTGAGGTTCGGGCGTTTTCACATGGTTATCCGGAGTTCGTTTTCTCGATTTGATGTGGCTCGCTTTCACTGGCTTTTTGAGGTTCAAACATTTTCAAATGGCTTTTCGTGGTCTATTCTAACTTGGTTAACATGGTTTCCAGGGCTGGGGGCATAGTGTTTGTTTGCGTCATATACCCGTGGAAGATGGCTTTAGGTGTTTACTTTCAAGTTGGTTTAAATGGTTTTTTGAAGGCTGTATTTTCACTTGGGCTTGTGATGCTCAATGGGTTGGGTACACAGGGTGAAGGGTAAAATGTTCGTCGGAATAATCACCTTTCAAAAGTCCTGTTCTAGCAGTTCTGCTTTGTCCATCGGGGCTAATAACTCGTTTTCGAAGTCTATAGGTTTGCTCTGACTCCGGGCTTCCGGCGTGCGGCACTGGCAAAAAGTCGAATACCAGTACATGGTCGGTCATTTCGGGTTTCCAAAGAGCATGGGCGAAGGTTCGTCCTACTGGCAGGAGTCTTTCTCGCAGCCATCCGATGTGCTTCCAAATGGTTTTGCCATTGAGACCTCGGTAACCGACTTCCAGCGAAAGGCTCGAAATCTGCTCCCATTTTGGGTCGTTTTGGCTGAGGTTACAACTGACCTCGATTAGGAGCGGTTCCATTGGCCGTGTTTTGAATAGGGTTAAAAAATCGTTGAGACGCATAAAGAATGTTTGTTTTACCCTCCTACGCCCCCGCCTGCCAAGCCTTGGCGGGCAGGAAGGCTTCGGAGGATAAACCTGGCCCCCGGCAGCGCTCCTTTGATTTCACCTTTTTCCTGCTCGGTCTTTGTTTCGGAGCGCTGCTCGGGGTTGTTTGGGCAAACTTTGCCAGGTTGCTTTCATGTGGTCATTCCCGGTTTCTCGATTCTGATAGTTTCCTCAAAAACGTTTCGGCTTTCCTTGCTCGCTTTTGATAGGTCAAAGGTGGGGGGGAAATAGGGGGGTGCCCAAACACAGAAATTGACATCACTTCCAATTGTGGGATTTTTTTAGGATTTTTGTGTGACCCTTTTTGACCTATATGATCACAAAGCCTTGGTTTCCAATGCTTTTATGATTATTTCTCGCCTTCGATGTACGCCAGTCCACTACTTCGTACCCTACAACTTCTTGCACAAGAAGAACTTGAAGCACTGCATCTTTTTGCGGCATCACCTATTTTCAACGATACCAGGCCCGACGAGACCTTGGCGCTTTTTGAATTTCTGAAGAAGTATTATCCTCATTTTGAAAGCCCTGAACTTCACCGAGATGCGGCGGGCAAGCGTTTTTTCCCAAAAGCAAGCAATCCTGTGGGCGCCTTGCAGCGCACGATGGCACAACTGATGAGTATTGTGCGTCATTTCGTCACCTTCCGCTATGCTGTCTTGCGCGATGCCGAGGCGCCCGATGGTTCTGCGCTGCTACATGAAGTGCAGCAAAAACTTTCGCTTATGCGCTTTTACAGTGAGCGCTTGCAACAAGCGAATCTTCCGCCCGCCCCATCCAAGCAGGTCGAAGAACAAGGGCGCAAAAGCCGAAAAGCCGAAAATTTCTTTGAAAATTTGAACAATCAGGCGCGGAAGGAACTGGACAACTGTGTGGATTTCAGCGACTTTGACGAGCACGAGTTTGCCGATTACCATCAATTCAGGTTCATGGTAGAACAGGAGAAAGCTTTTTTTGAGGAACACAACAGTGAGCGCGACGGCGACAAAAACTTGCTGGCAGCCACGGAACAGCTCGATACTTTCTACCTGATGAGCAAACTTGACCAGATGTGCCGCCTGGTGCATTATCAGCGCATGTGGCGCTTGTTTGAAGACGGGTCGCCGGAGCATACAAGGTTTCTCGTGAACCGCGACACTACAGTCCAAATTGCCCGCACGCTTCGAGCCAACGGCTTTTTTCAACAACCCGCCGTAGCGCTTTATTGCACGTTGCTTGATTTCTTAACCCAAGCAGATCCAGCCGAAGCTGAGCGGCTATCTGAGGCATTTGAAAAAATGCTGGAGGAAAACCCACAGGCCTTGCCTGCCATGCGGGTACAAGCCATGCGAGTGATGGTACGGGGTTTTTGGCCGGCACGCTACCGGGAAACGAAAGATCCGCGATTTTTGGGGAAGATATTCTCTTTACAACTGCATCAATTACAACAGCTTAAGCCGGGGGAGAACCTGCCCAGTACACATTTTCAGAATATATTATTTACTGCTTTGAAATTGAAAAAAACGGATTGGGCGGAAGCGTTTTTTCAAAAGCACGAGCACAGGATTACCGGTCTGAATGATGAGGAACAAAAGTTGCTATTGCTCGATATTGCGCGCGCGGCCATCCTTTTCGCCAAAAAAGACTTTGCTGCTGCTGCTAAGACACTGCCGCATTACTTGACATACGGTGCTTTGGACGACATTTATCTCTATGCTATCGCTGCTACGCTCGACACGCGCATTCGGTACGAACTTGATGACCTCGACGATGATTACGCCGAGCACATGCTACATGCTACTGCCACCCGCCTGCGTCGCGACGATTCCCTACCACCTCACCGGCGCACGGAGCGATTGCGGTTTTTCCCACTAGCCAAAGACCTGTTTAAACTTAAACTCCTGCGCGGTCAAGACCGCCGCGCAGACCTGAAGCCTGGGCTTGCCAAAATTAGGCAACGGCTTGATGTTGAAACAGTTGTTGACTGGGAATGGGTGGAAGATAAGTATCGGGAATTCACCGCCCAAAAGGATTGATATGAAATTCCATCCACTTCAATCATGTGATTTCAAGAAAAAATACCACTATTTTTGCACAAAAATTCGAGTGATGAAAGATTTAAAGACAAAGTGGCTTTACGAGAATTATTCAAAATTAGGCTCCTTCAGTGGACAGTATATCGCGCACGATGAGCACCGCGTGATTGCGAGCAACCTCAATTTTTTGCTACTTTTAGAGCAGGTCAAGCAGCTCAAAATACCTTATAACATTTGTTATATCCCCAAGGAGTTTGACAAGTATCAAGTCAATATGTTGAAATTGCTCCCACTAAGCAAAAACGAGTGGAAGCCAATGTATTCGGTCACAATGCGTTTGGGAACGCACCAGCCGCTTCACATGGAGATGCTTGTGGATAGTGGCGCAGACATCAGCGTTATTCCTTTTGATACTGGGCTTGCGCTTGGCCTGCAAGTGGTCGAAGGGGAGATTTTAGAGCAGGCAGCGGGGATAGGAGGTGTTATTTCATTTGCGTTGCGGCAGATTACCATTGAAATTGACGGCTTCGAAATACAATGCCCTGTTGCTTGGATTCAAAACCAATACACCCGTGACATCATTTTGGGGAGGGAAGTGGTATTCGACAAGTTTGACATAGAATTCAGACAGACCGAAAAAGCAGTTGAGTTCAAATGGCGGGGTGAATCGTAAATGCGCGACCCATCAAAACTGAAAATAAATGAACGACTGCACCTCCGCTGATTTCACCTGCATCACCAGCGCAATAAAAGCCGTGAGCAGGAGTGCTTTGCCCAACAGTGGGAGCGCAGTGGCAAAACGTTGGGCGGCCAATTCTGTAGACTTTGGCAAAAAATGAAGGCCAAAGCCGAGCAACATCCAAAATAGCACGGCGGAATAGCCTGCCAGAAAATCAAGGAAAAATTCTGGCCGAAACTCGCAGGCAATTTGGTGCAACATCTGCCCTACTTTTTCCATGCCCTCGGCGCGGAAAAATATCCAGCAAAAACAAACAAAATGAAAGGTCAAGATGCCGCCGAGAAGCCGGCGGAAGATGCCTGATGATCCAGGAACGTTGTTTTTCAACCATTTTTCAATGGCCAAGGCAAGTCCATGTAGTGCTCCCCAAATAATAAACCTCGAAGCCGCGCCGTGCCAAAGCCCCCCAAGCAACATGGTTGCAAAAAGATTAAAATTGGTAGACAAGGCCTGTTTGTCGCCACGCCAAATGGGCGGCAAGGCCACGACCACAACTACTGCTGACCATAGGGCAAGCCACCACCATTCTCCAATGGTTGCCCAAAAAATGGACGTGCCAAGTGTCAAGGCTAAGAAACCACCCGTGACTATCCAAGTGCCGATACTGCTGTCCCGGTTGCCACCAAGCGGGATGTAGAGGTAGTCGCGTAGCCAGGTGGAGAGCGAAATATGCCATCGTCGCCAGAATTCGGTGACGCTCATTGATTGGTAGGGTGAGTCGAAATTGATGGGGAATTTGAAGCCCATTAATAAGGCTAGACCGATGGCCATATCCGAGTAGCCGGAGAAATCACAGTAGATCTGCATGGCGTAGCCGTACACGCCAAAGAGGTTTTCTAGCCCGGTGTATTGCAAGGGGGACTCAAACACACGATCCACGAAATTGACGCTGATATAGTCTGAAATGACTGCTTTTTTGAACAAACCCGTGCAAATCAGGAAAAAACCACGCCCAAAATCTTCTCGCGACACAAACACGGGCTTGCGAATCTGGGGCAAAAAATCTGCAGCCCGTACAATGGGGCCGGCCACCATTTGGGGAAAAAACGTAACATAAAAGGCATAGTCGAGCATGCTGTCTATTGCCTTCAACTGGCCCCGGTACACGTCAATGGTGTAGCTCAGCGACTGAAAAGTAAAAAACGAAATGCCTGCCGGGAGGAAGAGATAACGCGGATCAAAGGGTTTGTCGAGTACCTCGCAGAACAACTCCGAATAGAGGTTGTACTTGAAGTACACCAGCATTCCAAGATTGACTACAAGACTGACAAGGAGCAGTATCGTTTTCCTCTCCCGGGTTTTCGATTGATCCATCCATCGCGCGAGGTTGAAATCCACGACTACAATAAGCACGTGAAGCAGCCAAAATATGCCCGCACACTTAAAATAAAAGAATAGGGAAAAGAGCGTGACCCATGCAATGCGGAGGCGATTGTGCCGCATTAGTACTTGGTAAATGCCGTAGAACCCAATAAACAGAAACAAAAAAAGCCCTGAGCTGAACAGCAAGGGCGACACGGTCTCGAACTGCCCCACCTCGTTTTTGATGAGGGGGCTTCTGGTCAGTTCTATCAGTATTTTGGCTAGGTCGAAGTCAAACACAGGGCGAAGGTAAGAACACGCTATTCAAATTTTTAAAACACTAAGGAACTAAGGGACACTAAGGCTAATAGGGGTTTAAGCGGTGCAACACTTAGTGCCTCTTAGTTCCTTAGTGTTTGAGAAAATTATTGAATCACAATGCATGCTTCGTTGTTTCGCGCAAAAACAAACGCCGTTTTGTTGTCAATTTTGATAGGCCTGATTCTGCGTACTTGACCTTTTAGTCGCAGATCGCCGAGGGGAGAAACTTGCATTTCTCCATTTTTCCCAATACTGAGCACATTGCCAAAATTGGCATCGTAGCGCCCCATTTCTATGTTAGATTCGAAGAAATTGCCGCCAAGTAACACTTCTTTTTTCCCATCCTGGCTGAGCTCGGCGAGGGCGTAGGCGTTGAGGGTGGAGAACTGAAGTTCGTCGGGCAAGGGATGGGGTTTAAACTTCATTCCTCCTGTATTTTCAAAGTACATGCTCTCAAAGGTGTTGGCTTCGCGGCGCAGTGCTTTGGCGAGTTTTTCTTTGCCTAAAAGTTCAGGAATACTGGCTTTAGCGAAGTCCTTGGCGTAGAGGAATCGTTTTTTGAGGGATGGGATTTGTTTCGTAAGTTCTGCATGGTTGTTAAAAGGAATCTCGCGCCCTTTTACAAAATAAGTCAAGATTTGTTCCACCTGTCCATTGTTGTCAAAATCTGATACATAGAGTTTTACAGGCGTTTCTGCTGAAGGCTTTAGTTTGTTGTTTTGTCCCAGATTCCCCGCCAAAATATCAAGGTCACCATCGCCATCGAAATCGAAGGGCAGGGCAAAATTCCACCATCCTGCAAGATTATTGAGGGGCATTTTCTCAAAAGCCCCACCCCGACCCTCCCCATTAGGGGAAGGGGTAAGGTTGTTGAGAAAAATGGTCACAGGCTCCCATTCAATGGCAAGTACGAGGTCTTGGTCGCCATCACCATCCATATCAGCCCATTGGCCATTTTTTACCAAGCCTGCTTGTTGGAGCCCCCCGCCCATTTTTGCGGCCACGTCCTCGAATTGTCCCCCGCCTTTGTTGAGCATGAGGGCTGAATTAGGTGTCAGCCCGTAGTTCCAGGGCAAGGCACGTGCGCCTAAAAAGAAATCAACCAGCCCATCTTTATTAAAGTCGCAAGGCAACACACAGGAAGCAGTCATGTAGACACCTGTGAAATCACGCCTTTCAAAGTCTCCATTGCCATTGTTCAGGTAGTAACGCTGTTTCATAGCCTCCTCTGTTCCACGGAATTCATTGCCACCGGCAGCCACCACCAAATCGAGGTCGCCATCATTATCCAAATCAGAAAATACGGCGTCTACATCTTCAAAAATGCTATCTTGAAGCAAAGATGCAGGCGTTTTATTCCAGAATGTGCCATCGGGTTTTTGAAGATAAAGCGCACTTCTATTCCTTTTGGAGGAACCAAAGAAGATATCGTCTCTCTTATCTCCGTTTACGTCTCCAATGGCGAGTGCAGGCCCTTCGGTAGACACCATGTGTGGGATCAAGCTTTCGCGGTCGAACTCTACAAAGGGATTTTCAATGTGTGTGAAGTCCAGTTTGGTTTTTTTAGTAATGTCGTTGAAGGAAAATGGAGCGGAAGACTTTTTTTGCAATAATGAAAAATCAAACGTCGGCAAACCCGGCTTCCATGTAAGATTTTGACGCGTATTAAAATTCAAGTTTTCCAAGCGTTGAACACTTCGATCTGGCCAAATAATAAAGGCGCTGTCCACTAGATTTTTATCACCTACTCCGACATGGATTGGGATCAGGGCACTGGATTGGTAGCCGCGAACAGGAAAGTTTTCTACCGTGATGGTCTCGCCTCCTTTTTTGAACACTACGATCCTTGCACCCACCGCAGCAGCGTTGGATGTTGTGCCTTTTAGATTAAAAGAAAGATAGTTGCCCTTGGTTGATTTGTGTTCAATTTCAAGGTTTTGGTACACAAAAGGTTCGTCCTCAAGATTATTTACAACAACGTCCAGGTCTCCATCATTGTCCAGGTCTGCATAAATGGATCCATTCGAAAATGAAGGCAGGTTATTGTCAATTTGGTTTTCAAGGTCGTTAAAATGAAATCCTTGCTGGTTGCGAAAAAACTTGTTTGGCAGTTTGATTTTTGGCATTTTCTCTAACACCTTTAAGTCTTGCTCTTCCAGGTTATTACTGCCTTGTTTGAAACGAATATCTTCATTGCCTAATCTAAAATTCGCGTAATCAATGTCATTCATGCGCCTTTCGATGCCATTTGCAACAAAGAGGTCCTTATAACCATCGTTGTCGAAATCCATGAACAAGGAGGCCCAAGACCAATCGGTAGCATAAATCCCGGCAAACACTCCTACCTCGCTGAAACTCGGCG
>JANMME010000564.1:0-2892 GCA_031373015.1 Saprospiraceae bacterium | reverse complement strand
TACCCCCTCCCATTGTCCTTCTAAATCATGGCCTTTCGCTCCTTTCTCGTTCGCCCGTTCGCCAAATCCATTGCTCGCGCCATAGACCGCTGGACGGCACAAGCCGTTGACTGTCAGGAAAAAACGATGCGCCGAATTGTGGCACAGGCATCCGATACCGCCTTTGGGCACGACCATGGTTTTTCAAAAATAAAGACCTACGAAGATTTCAAACAAGCCGTCCCCATTCGCGATTACGAGGACTTGAAACCCTACATAGAACGGGTTAAAAATGGTGAAACAAATGTGCTTTGGCCCGGTCGCCCGGCCTATTTTGCCAAGACAAGCGGCACCACCTCGGGCGTAAAATACATCCCGATGAGCAAAGAAAGCACCCCGCTTCATTTTGGCACAGCTCGGAATGCGATGTTCAATTATTTCGCCCGCACAGGCAAAGGCCAATGGCTGGATGGAAAGATGATTTTCCTTTCTGGCAGCCCGGAATTGGAGACCATTAATGGCATCCCGACGGGCCGTTTGAGCGGCATCTCCAATCACCTCGTGTCTTCGTGGCTCTGCACCAATCAAATGCCTTCTTGGAAAACCAACTGTATAGAAGATTGGGAAGAAAAACTCGACCGTATTGTAGATGAAACGATAAACGCCGATATGCGCCTGATTTCGGGCATTCCGCCATGGGTGCAGATGTACTACGAACGGCTTTTGGAACGTACTGGCAAGCGAACGGTGCGAGAGATTTTCCCCAATTATTCTGTCTTTGTGTGGGGCGGGGTGAATTTCGAGCCGTACCGCGCCAAGCTCGAGGCATTGGTGGGCGGCACGATGGACTCGGTGGAGACATACCCGGCTTCGGAGGGTTTTATCGCGTTTCAGGATACGTTTCCGCGTGGTGGAGGGCAGACAATAGGGCAGCCACAAGGGCAGCCCCTACAAAACCCCGGGTTACTGCTGAATGTAGACGCCGGTATGTTTTTTGAATTCGTGCCCGCCGACGAAATTTTCAACAAAAACCCAACGAGGCTTTGGCTTCGCGACGTGGAAATCGGCGTGAATTACGCGCTGGTGCTCCACACCAACGCCGGGATTTGGGGCTACAGCCTCGGCGATACGGTACAATTTGTGAGCAAAAACCCCTATCGCATCGTGGTGAGTGGGCGCGTGAAGCATTTCATTTCGGCTTTTGGCGAACACGTCATCGGCAAGGAAGTGGAGGAAAGCTTGCTGCCCGTTGCCCATGCTGCGGGAATCCGCATTGTAGAGTTCACGGTGGCGCCACAGGTGACTCCAGCTGAGGGTGGGCTGCCTTACCACGAGTGGTTTGTCGAATTTGATAACGCTCCTGCCGATCTTGAAAAATTCGCCCTGCAAGTAGATGCAGCCATGCGCCAGCAGAATATTTATTACGACGACCTCATCACGGGAAATATCCTCCGCACTTTGAAAATCAGGCCATTACGCCGCGATGCATTCCGGGAGTTTATGAAAAGCGAGGGCAAACTTGGCGGCCAAAACAAAATGCCCAGGCTGTCGAACGACCGAAAAATTGCTGCCTCACTGGAGGGTTGGGCAAAGGCTTGAAATCCCACTTTAAAAAGGTAGGAAATCCTACTACCCAAAATTATTGCGGGCAAAGGATTGTGTCGCACTTTTGTGTCATCAAGACGCAGCGGTAGCAGCATATTTATTAATAACATACTTATTTATAGCCACCGCTGCGTATTGATGTTTGCTTTCTCATCCCTGTATTTTCCCAGTTTACAACAGACATCTAAGAAAACAATTTTTGTATAACCCTGGCGAACCGCCAAACCACCAAGTCGCGCCGGGCGGCCACCCATGCCGCCCGGTTTGTTGAAACAAAAGAAAGATTCCCAGAGAGAATGAAAAACCAACCAAATTCCTGACCAAAACGAAGGCCAACGCTATCAAGTCAAGTGAGAACAGCCCCCAAAGGACCAAATGAGAACATATTGACGGCTGCTAGACTTCTGAACCAAGATCTGACATTTAATCCCCGTCAAAGATCCCGCTGTAAAGTTGAATCTATCATTTGACCCTTTTTTATTCACTCTCTCCTATGAGTAACATTATCAGACTTGCGCCTTACGCCTACCTGGCAAAGCGCAGCAGTGGCACAGTACATGACCTTCTACTCTTAGTGCCAGTAGATACGTCAGGCGACACCGACTTAAGCAACGTTAGCCCCACAAAATCAGGCACCCGGGTAAGCATCAACTATGCTACCAACAGTAATTCGGCGAACGCTCCTTACAGGTTCAAACATTTTGAGATTGACAGCGAAGGGCGTTATTTGGACATAGAGATTAAGGGCGACAACAATGCAGACCGCAGCACCCTTTTGGAATTTGCGGATGCAGATACGGAGCTTGCTACCGTTAGCAACCAAATGCAGACTTGCGCGCCGTATATGTTTGTGAAAAAAGAAACGGTCAGTAGTACAGAGAAGTATGCGCATCCTAGTTGTATAGTTTTGTTCGATGGAAATCTTGGCGCACAATCTGAGTCCATAATATTTACTTTGGCTGGTTGCACGGTAACCTTTACACTTGGCAGCAGCGGCACAACGACTGATCCTAACCAATTTGCCATTAATCAGGATGTTAAAGCGACCATAGTGACCAATGGAGTTCATACCTTTGAGGTCAAAATACCAGCGTATGGCGCCGGGATGAAGCCTCCCAGAAAGAATATACGCAAAGTTATATGGTAGTGCTTTGGTGTTTTTGATCGTTGTATCACGTGTAAGCCTATAAGATATGGTGAAGTGTTTTGTCAAAAAACGCTTCATCATATTGCTTGTTTTTACTAAGCAATTCTGTAATGCAATCAAGATTATACCTCGCGCCGTCAAGTTTTCAGCATAAGCGCGGC
>JANMME010000824.1:0-18336 GCA_031373015.1 Saprospiraceae bacterium | reverse complement strand
CCAAATTGCACTCGGAAATATGGATAGGGCCAAGGCTTTGCTCGCTGAAATGATGGAAGAGGAGAGCTTCCCGTTTCATGCCAAGGCAGTAGAATTGAACGGAAAAATCATTGATTTGAAGTAACTGGTTACTGCCCCAGCCACTCCAACACCTCCGCTTTTTTGCGCACCGACACCGGGATCAAATCGCCGTTTTTCATTTTCAAATATCCCCCCTCTTTTTTCTGAAACTCTTGTACAAAGCGGAAATTGAGCAGGTGACTTTGGTGCGCCCGCACAAAACCGTGTGGCTCCAGCATTTGGTCATATTGTTTGAGGGTTCGCGTCACAAAAATTTTCTCGCCACTGGCAAGCACGAAGCGCGTGTTGTTGCCATCGGCTTCGCAGCGCACGATGTTTTCAATCTCCACGATCACGATGCGTTCCTGCGAATGCAGCGAGATGCGGCGCGGCAGCACATCTGGCTTGGCGAGGGTTTCCTTAAGCAAATGCAGGCTTTCCGGGCTTTCTGTCTGGCGACTGCGGGCGCGACCCACAGCTTGTTTAAGTTGTTCGATATCAACGGGTTTCAATAAGTAATCCACCGCTGCATACCGAAAAGCGCGCAGCGCAAACTCATCCGAAGCCGTCACAAAAATCACCCGGGAGGGCAGTTTCGGAAAAATTTCCAAGAGGTCGAAACCCGTTCCATCGCCCAACAGGATGTCCAGAAAAATCAAGTCCGGCGTGGTCTGCTGCAACAATTTGGCGGCGCTGACTACGCTGTGCGCCGTGCCCACCACCTCCACATCGGGGCAGTGCGCTGCAAGGTCATCCTGGAGCATTCGCAGGGCCTGGGGCATATCTTCTATGATGATTGCGGTCATGGTTATGAAGTGATAAAGTGATGGGGTGATAAAGTGATTTATGAAGTGATGGAGCAATGAAGTGATTTCATGGTCGCGCAGGACAAAATCACTTCATCACCCATCACTTCATCACCATCTTAGTTGAAGCGGCAATGTTGCTACCACCCTTGTCCCGATAATTTCGCCGGAAAGGTCGTGTATGTCGCTGAATTTCAGCGGTTCAACAATTGGGTTTTCAGCAAGGGCCTCCAACCTTTCCTGAGTAATTTGCAATGCGGCGGAGCTATGCCCAGGTTGCCGTTCGCCGCGCAGAAGCGCCGCCTTTTCCCGGCCCACACCATTGTCGGTAATCGTGCAACGCAGGGTTTCGCCCGCCGTTTCAAACGACAGTTCGATTTTACCCTCTCGATCTTGCAGATGCGTAATACCATGTAGTACCGCGTTTTCCACAAAAGGCTGAAGGAGCATAGGCGGTAGTTCAATGGCCTCTGGGTCAATGTTTTCTGCAAAGCGGATGCTAAAATCGAAGGGTTTTCCGGGGCGACAAAATTGCTCGATGGTAAGGTATTGCGCCAGCGTATCGGCTTCCTCTTTGAGCGTCACCGTTTGCCGCCGCGAATTGGAAAGGATGGAGCGCATCAGTTGGGCGAAGGCGTTCAGTTCCCGGCGGGCTGCTACCGTATCGCCCGCGCTCACAAGCGATTGCACACTGTTGAGCGCATTGAAAATAAAATGCGGGTTCATTTGGAGTTGCAGGGCCTTTTGTTCGAGCTGGAGCAGGCGGTTTTGCACTTCTAGTTTTTCCCGCTTTTCTCGCTCGGTTTTACGCACTTGGCGAATGCGGTTTTTTACCAAAAGAAAAACAAGCCCACACAAGGTAATACCTGCCGAAAGTATAAACCATGCTGTTTGCCAAAAGGGTTTTTGGGTTGAAAACGAAGCGCTTATAGGTTCACTCAGCGTTCCGTCCGATGAAATAGCCTGCGCCCAAAACGTATAGTCGCCCGCTTGCAGCCCGGCAAAGTTGATAGACGTTTGCGCCGAAAACGGCGACCACTCAGCATTGCGCAAGCCCTCTAATTTCCAGCGGTATCGCAGTCCTTCTGGATTGGCCAAGTCAATGGCCCGGAATTCAAAACTGAGGTGATTTTCATCCCAATCGAAACGGATGCCTGAACGCAGGCCGCCCAAGGGGTCGAGCCAATCGGCATAACGCGTTTCAGCGAGTGGTTTGTAAAAGAGCGCAATTTGTTGAAAATGAAGCACCGGCGCGGCAGGGCGGGCGCGGTGGGTAGTCGGCACATATTTTGTCAGGCCGTTCATGGTGCCAAACCAAAGGTTTCCATCCCGATCACAAATAGCCGCATCCTGGCAAGTTTCAATGCCTAAAAAACCTTCGTTGCGTCCGTAATGGAGCGTTTCGTTCACCACTGGGAACGCTTCTTTTTTCATAGATTCAACAGGTTCAAACATCACTTCGTCCACCCCTTTTTCGGTGCCCACCCAGAGATGTCCAACTGGGTCGGATAGCAGCAAATAAATATTTTGAGACGCAAGAGTCGCCCCTAAAGGAGAAAAACGCACCGTACCTATCCCCTCCAAATCCATAGACCTAGCCCCCCAAACGCCGCCGCCACGAAAACCCACCCAGAGATAACCCATTTTGCCAAACTCAAGGGCACGAACTGGCAATTCGGGCAGCCCATTTTTTGCCCCGCCGAAAGTTGCATGGAGTTTTTCTTCCTGAAAAAATCCGAGCGATCCCGACTGCGTACCAAACCATATATTTCCATTCCCATCTGCCTTCAAGGTCGTAATGTTCAAATCGGTCAGCCCATCCTTCTGAGAAAATTTTTTGATCGCATAACCGCTTGGCTTTGCCGGATTTTCCTGTAAAAGTGCAATGCCATTATCTGTCGCCGCCCAAATATTGCCCTTGGAATCCAGCAACAGACTTTGGATGCGGACACTTGGGAGCCCCCTGATGGGATGTGCGCCCATGCTGTCGAGCACGAAAAGCCCGCGCCCATCGGTGCCCACCCAGAGACGCCCGCGACGATCTGTTGCAATAGCCTTACACTTGATCCCAGTCAACAGACCACTGTCTTGGGTCACGTTGTGAAAACCGGTCGAATCGAGCATTTGGAGTCCGTTTTGCGAGGCGGCGAGCCAAATTCGCCCGCCTTCATCGGCGTGAAGCGCATAGATGCGATTGCCCGTCAGCCCATTGGCGGTAGTATGATGCCTGAATTGCTGGCTCAGCACTCGGGCAATCCCGCCGCCCGAGGTAGCCACCCACATTTGGCCGTTGCGGTCAAGGAGCAGATCGCGGACATGATTGTGTGGAAGACCTTGCCTTTCAGTCACTTGTACCCATAAATTATCCTTCGGGTCGAAAATGAAAATGCCTTCGCTGGAAGTTCCGACCCACATTTTGCTTTCAGCGTCTAACTTTAGGCAGGTAGGCCAAAGCGCTTGGGTATAGGTGGCGATGATTTGTTGTTGCACCTCATCCCATACAAGGATGCCGCCGCCGGAGGTCGCTATCCAAAGATGCCCTTCGCCGTCGTATGTAAAGGCGGTAACATGGTTAGAAGGCAGGCCATTTTTGGTGCTTAGCACAAGCGGCGATTTGCCGCCCAAACGGTATGCCCCGCGGTTAGTACCGACCCACACGCCGTTTTTGGTAGGCAAAAAAGTGAGGCAATTGAACGGTTTTGGGATACTCGGAATATCAAGAAACTGAGGTGTCTCGGTAGGGTTTTTACAAGTCAAAATACCCGCATCGGTGCCGAGCCAAATATTCCCATCCTCCGTTTCGCAGATGGTGTTGATGGGCGAATTACTTTTAAAGCCCGCGCAATATTGGCTTTGTTCGCACACGCCAAACCCCGTGCTGGTACCGACCCAAATTCGTTTTTTGGAATCTTCAAAAAGGGTGTTGATGAAATCGGAAGGCAAGCCGTTGGCCGTGCTAAAAGCTTGAAAATCATGCCCATCGAAACGGCTCAGGCCTCCGCCTTGTGTACCGCACCAGAGGTAGCCACGACTGTCCTGGCACAGCGCGTACACTTGCGATTGAGCCAGTCCCTCGGTCACCGAATAGGGCAGAAAGTTGTAGGGCTGGGCATGGACGGCAGCTGCTAAGAAGAAGATAGGGAGTGCGAATAACCGGGCAATCATGTTGCAATAGTAAGAAGATTGGAGGAAGGGGTTTTGGAGAAATTGAGGCACTAACTTGAGGTCAACACCTCAATGCTATTCAGATTTCCACCAAAAACTTCCCCAGCACCCAGCCGGTTTCGCCGTTACTGCGCTGGATATAGCACCAAGTATTGTTGCCGATACAGTCCAAGAGGTGGTCTGCAATCGACGCTTCGAGTTTGCCCATTTCAGGGTGTTGGTAAGAAACCCGATAGAAACCATTGGTATGAAGAGATTCGATGATTACTCCTTTCCCTTTTGGCAGCGTATAGACGGATTCCTTGCTTCCCCCAGCGACCGAATAAAGTCGAATTTCTTGTTTTACAATGGCTTCGTTGCCCATTTCCCCAATTTGTCGGGATAGCACGTTGACTTTTTCGCCGTTGGCAAAAGTGCCAAGTTTATCGGATTGAACGCTGGGGCGACCCCGCATAATCACGTTTTCGCCCTTGATGCTGCCCCGGCCAATGGTCGAGGTGGCGACAGGCCGCACCCGGTTTTTCCCATCGGTTTTCTCAATCTCGGCCTCTACGTTTTTCATCTCTTGGTTGAGGGCCACGAGTTCTTGTTTTTCTTTTAGTTCCTGACGTTTTGCATCAAGTTCTTGGCGTTTTTGTTCCACTTCAGAAGTGTTTTCATTTTGACAGGCGGTTATACAGGTTACTGCAATAATGAGGGCGATTGCTATGTTTTTCATTTTGAAAAAGTTTGATTGTGAGTGAATGATGTCACAAATCTATTGGCTGTTTTACCCGCGCAAAAACGCGTACTACTTTGCGTGGGCGACGAACGATTATCCGTTGACTATTTTGGAGTTTTTGAAAAATGGGGACTGCTCTGCCCGACCCAAATCTTCGCCGTACTTTTGCCTGGGCACAGGTTTTACAATCCCCATGGACCTATCGGGATTGTAAAATCTCGCTTCTCGCTTAAGGCCCTTAAAACTTTTCTAAGCAGAAACCAAAAACACCCATCCTTTCATGTCTGACCCAATCCAGCTCAACACCATCGAAGAAGCCATCGCCGAAATCCGTGCCGGGCGCGTTATCATTGTCGTTGACGATGAAGACCGCGAGAATGAGGGCGATTTTATCTGTGCCGCAGAAACGATCACCCCCGAAATGATCAATTTTATGGCCACCCACGGGCGCGGACTCATCTGCACCCCGCTCGAAGAAAAACGCGCCGACGAGCTGGGCCTCGAACTCATGGTGAATAGCAATACGGCGCTCCACGAAACGGCTTTTACTGTATCCATTGACCTAATCGGGCAAGATTGTACCACGGGAATTTCCGCCTACGACCGCGCCACGGGCAATCGTTGGCTCACCAATCCGGCAGCAAAACCCAGCGATTACGCTCGCCCCGGACACATTTTCCCGCTTCGCGCCAAAACCGGAGGGGTGCTGCGCCGTACGGGCCACACTGAAGCGGCGGTAGATTTGGCTCGGCTGGCTGGGCTGGCTCCCGTGGGCGTGCTGGTCGAAATCTTAAATGCCGATGGCTCGATGGCCCGCCTCCCACAATTGATTGAAGTGGCGAAAACCCACGGTTTGAAAATTATTTCGATTGATGATCTCGTGGCATACAGAATGCGCACAGAACGGCTGGTGCGCAAGGATATGGAGATACCCATGAAGACCATTCACGGTGATTTTCAAGCCATTGTCTTCACTGATATTGCCAGCAACGATACACACTTGGTGCTAAAAAAAGGCACCTGGGAGGAAGACGAACCCGTGCTGGTGCGGGTACATTCCTGGTCAGAAACAGGAGGCATTCTTGGCTCTCTGCTCTCGGATTACGGCACCCAAATTGCTTCTGCCCTGAAAGCCATCCAGCAAGCCGAAAAAGGCGCGTTTGTATATCTTCGCCAGGGCGACAAGGCTAATTTGCTTGCAAAACTTCAACATTACAAGCAATTGGTGGACGAGGGAAACACTGATCGTTTTGAACTGCACACGGCCATTGGAAAAAAGGATTTTGGCGTAGGGGCACAGATTCTCCGCGAACTCGGCATCAGCAAAATCCGCCTGCTCACCAATCACCCAAAACCTCGCACCGGCTTTATTGGTTATGGGTTGGAGATTGTGGAAAACATCAAATTGTAGGCGCTTGAATAAAAATAATTTGTCAACAGATTCTGCGTAACATCTGCGTAGTACATCTGTGTAGTACGCAGATGTTACGCAGAAATTTTCAAATAAACAAGTCAGGGCACTTATTACAAAATACCCTTTTAGCCCGCAATCCAACCCCGATTGCTACTTTTGCACCTACTATTTTTATGAAAGAAGAAACCATCGTCACGCCTTATGGCTCCGAAGCTGGCAAAAAGGCTCAAGTGGAGCAAATGTTCGACCGCATTGCGCCAAGATATGACCTGCTCAATCGGATACTTTCGTTGGGCATTGACGTTTGGTGGCGAAAACGCGCCATCAGCTACCTGAAACCGCTGCAGCCTACCGTGATTTTGGACGTTGCTACCGGCACCGCAGATGTAGCGATTTTGATGGCGAAGATTTTAAAACCCCAACATATTATCGGCATAGATATTGCCAACCTTATGCTCGAACTGGGCAGTAAGAAAATTGCCGAGCAGGGCTTGTCCGATATTATTAGCCTAGAAACAGGCGATTGCGAACAATTGCGTTTTGACGATGCTTCTTTCGATGCTGTAACGGTGGCTTTCGGGGTGCGCAACTTTGAAAATTTAGAGAAAGGCCTGGCTGAAATGTACCGTGTGCTGCGCCCAGGTGGCTGGGTGGTGATCCTGGAATTCTCGAAACCGCATATTTTTCCTATCAAACAGCTTTACAATGCCTACTTCAAATACGTTTTACCCCTCATTGGGCGTTTGACCAGCCGCGATATGCGAGCGTACACCTATCTGTTCGAAAGTGTGCAAGTTTTCCCCGAAGGCAACCAATTCACAGAAATATTAACCAAAACCGGTTTTCAAGACCCTCTATGCGAACGACTAACTCTCGGAATATGCTCCATTTACACAGCCACGAAACAGTAGGTCGTTGGCAGATTGCCAAGCGCACGGCTTTTGCAGTGTTCTGCCTATTGCTACTGCAACTGCCCTCGGCACTTGCGCAGTTCAATCAAGGCAAAAACCTAAACTATCTTGATTTTCAGCAAAAAAACTACTATTTCGGCATCACCCTCGGTTACAATGCGAGTGATTACCGCATTTACCACTCGAAGGATTTTATCCGAAACGACTCCTTCGCGCAGGCAGAATCGGTGACAGGACCGGGCTTCAACCTTGGTATCGTGTCGAACCTCAAAGTGGGCGAATACTTCGACATTCGTTTCTTGCCTACCCTATCGTTTACAGAACACAACATCAAATATTCACCTGCGGGGCAAAATGGACGCATCGTGAGCCGTCCCATTGAGTCGGTATTGGTGGAATTGCCATTTCATGTGCGCTACAAATCGGCGCCTTACCACGACTTTCGCCTCTTCGTTATTGCCGGAGTAAAATATTCCTTCGACGTGGCGAGCGATTCGCGTACACGTCAGGCTGCCGGGCTCGTGAAAATCGCGCCCACTGATTTTCAGGTGGAATACGGCGCGGGCATTCAGTTTTTCTTCCCCTATTTTATTTTTTCGCCAGAGCTGAAGATCTCCCAAGGCCTAAACAACATCTTGATTTTCAACGACCGTTTGCAGCAAAGTACGGTGCTTGAAAAAGTGTTGAGTCGCACCTTCACGATCTCGATGCACTTCGAAGGGTAGGTTTTTAGACGGTTAAAATACTGAGCGACTGACCAAATTCCGCCCCGTCATTTCTTTACCTGACGGAACGCCCATCAGTGCTAGCAAAGTCGGGGCAATATCTGCCAAGCGGC
The DNA here is from genome assembly GCA_031373015.1 of Saprospiraceae bacterium. Classification (GTDB taxonomy): domain Bacteria; phylum Bacteroidota; class Bacteroidia; order Chitinophagales; family Saprospiraceae; genus M3007. The sequence continues at coordinate 10,421 of JANMME010000824.1, read as the reverse complement.
CATTAGAAAGGTGTTCTCCGCCTTTCAGATACGGACTTACGAGCATACACGGCACAGGGTTCTTCGTGTGGGCGGTATTGGGTGTGCCATCGTCGTTGATCATGTAATCGGAGTTGCCATGGTCTGCAATAATGATGCAGGCGTAGCCTTTTTCAAGGGCCAAGGGCACGATTCGGCTTAGACAACCGTCTACCGTTTCAGCGGCTTTCATGGCCGCGCTAAACACCCCTGTGTGGCCCACCATATCGGTATTGGCAAAATTGAGGCAAATAAAATCGGGCGTATTGGTTTGAATATCACCCATAATTGCCTGCGTGATCCCTTCAGCGCTCATTTCAGGTTGAAGATCGTAAGTGGCTACTTTCGCCGATGGGATCATAATGCGCCGCTCTCCGACGAAAGCATCTTCACGTCCCCCTGAAAAGAAAAACGTGACATGCGGGTACTTCTCGGTTTCCGCGATGCGAACCTGCGTTTTCCCAGCGCGTTCCAGTACCTCGCCCAAAGTCATGGTTACGTCGTCTTTTTCAAACATAACCTGAACGTTTTTGAAATCATGGTCGTAGCGGGTCATGGTGACATAGTAAAGCGGCAGGGTTTTCATCCCAAAGTCCGGGATATCCTGTTGCGTCAGCACTTCTGTGATTTCGCGGCAACGATCCGTGCGGAAATTGAAGCAAATGACCACATCGTCACTCTTGACTGTTGGATTTTGACCATTGACCTTCTTTGTCATGGGCTTCAGAAATTCATCGCTTATCCCTTCTGCATAACTTTTCCGGATGGCCGTAGGGAAATCCTCTACTTCCTCGCCCATACCATTCACGAGCAAATCATAGGCAAGCTTAACACGTTCCCAACGCTTGTCGCGGTCCATGGCGTAATACCGACCAATGACAGTAGCCAGTTTTATTGGTTGGTTTTCAATATGTTGAAGCAAATCTTCAATGAATGCCACCCCACTTTTCGGGTCACAGTCGCGTCCATCAGTAAAAGCGTGGATTAATACACGCGGACAGCCCTGCTCAGTAGCAATGTCGCACAATGCCTTCAGATGCTCAATATGAGCGTGTACCCCGCCATCGCTCACCAGACCCATAAAATGGACGGTTTTGCCGTTGGCTTTGGCATGATGGAGGGCATCGAGCAGGGTTTTGTTTTGGTGCAATTCCCGTTCGCGCATCGCTTTGTTGATTCGGGCAAGTTCTTGCCACACAATGCGCCCCGCACCAATATTGAGGTGCCCTACCTCGGAATTGCCCATTTGTCCGTCCGGCAGGCCCACATCTTCACCGTGCGTAACGAGCGTACTGTGCGGGTACTTTGCCCAAAGGCTGTCGAAATAGGGGGTATGGGCCTGTAAAATGGCATCGGCTGAAGGTTTTTGACCAATGCCCCAGCCGTCGAGTATGAGAAGGAATGCTTTGTGTGTCATTTTTTGTTGATACGGGTATTGTGGGATGTTTATTTGGAACACGGATGACGCGGATGAGACACGGATTTAAGCTTAAAAATGAATAAAAATCCGTGTCTCCTCCGTGTCATCCGTGTTCCATATTCATTACTCCCTATTTTTTGAATCCATTAGAATCGTAACCGGCCCATCATTCAGCAAAGATACTTTCATATCAGCGCCAAACTCGCCTGTTTTCACGGGCCGGAAAGATTCCTGGCGGAGGGTTTTGACAAATTGTTCGTACAATGGAATGGCTGTTTCCGGCCTGGCCGAACGGATAAAAGAGGGTCGGTTGCCCTTTTTCGTGCTCGCAAAAAGTGTGAACTGACTTACCACAACCATTTCTCCCTCAATATCCTGCACGGAAAGGTTCATCAACCCGGCTTCATCAGAGAAGATACGAAGCGCGGCAATTTTTTTGCAGAGCCACAAAATGTCTTCCTCCGTATCGTCGTGCTCAATGCCAAGCAAGATGAGCAGCCCCCATCCGATGCGCGACTTTTCAATGCCTTCAATGGTGACAGATGCTTGGGAAACTCGTTGGATGACAGTGCGCATAATGTGGGCGGCGGGATTTTTTGCGGCAAAAATATCAAGTCTTCGCACCTTTGGCCTGAACTGAAAAGAAATCGTTCATTCGTCCTAAAATTTTTAGCAGAAACCCGTGGCTCGCAAGAACAAACTACGCAAATTCGCCGAAGTGCTCTCATTCCAAAATGTTTATGAGTGCTATGATGTTCAAAAGGCCCAAATGGTCGGGGCGGACATGGTCCCTGTAGATCTGAAAGGGAAATGGGCCAAAGAACATTTCAAAAACGAAAACCCTATCACGCTTGAACTTGCCTGTGGCGGTGGCGAATATACAGTGGGACTAGCGCAGCATTTCCCCAACCGTAACTTTATTGGTGTGGATGTAAAAGGCAACCGTCTATGGAAGGGTGCAAAAACCGCTCTTGAAGAAGGCCTGACAAACGTTGCTTTCTTACGCACACGCATCGAAATTATTGACCATTTTTTTGCACCTGGCGAAGTGGCTGAGATTTGGATCACCTTCCCCGACCCCTTTCCACGCGCCAGCAAAGAGAACCGGCGCCTAACATCGGCTTTCTTTCTCGAAAAATACCGACTTATACTCCAACCGGGGGGACTCGTACATCTAAAACACGATGACCCTGATTTCTACCAATTCACGCTCGATACAATAGCGCAGGGCGAGCGCAACCATTTGATTTACAAGGAAGATGATATTTATGAGGGCACGCTTCCTTTCCCAGAGCTTGGCATCCAGACGCTTTATGAGTCTTTCCACCTAGCAGCAGGGAAAAGCATTAAGTATGTGCGGTTTCAGATTTCCTGAAAATGAAACATGAGCCATCCCGAATTTCTCGAACTGGGTGCGTAGCACCAAAACGTCGGCAGGAATTTCGTTTTCAATTAGTTGGAAGGTGCGTAGCACCGCAACAATTTCGATCTGGCGCACAAGTTCCGGTGCTACGTACCTCCTGAACAATTCGCAATGACGATTTCTGCCGACGTTTAGGGTGCTTCGCACCACAATACCCAAAAAATGACATGAGTCACCCCGAAAATCCGGAATGACTCATGTTTAACTCGTGTTGCTATGGGCCTGAAACTCACCGGGTGGCTGACAGTCACCCGGTGACTGTCAGGCCCATAGCAACACGAGTAATGAAAACCAATCTATTACTTCTTGGCTACAAGCGAAACTTGAAGATCAAACTCGTCGTAGATGGTTTTGTCCCCCAAACCGTCGAAGAAAGAACCTGAGCCGTAGCGCATGTTGAATTCTGAGCGGTCAATGGTGATTTTACCTGAAGCGTTTACCATGCCATTGGCCTCTGCTACATTGGCGAAGAATTTCACTTCTTTCGTAATGCCCTTAATGGTGAGGTTGCCCAAGATTTTGTAGTTGCCTTTCGTGTCTTGTGGGATCGCCTTCGTGATTACAAACGAAGCTGTTGGGAAGCTTGCTGCGCCCAAAAAGTCGTCGCTTTTCAAGTGACCCTCCAGCTTAGCGGCCCACTCGCCCTCAAGATCGGTGTCTTTGACGCTTGTGATGTCAACTTCAAAAGAACCACCAGTGAGTAAGCCATTATCCGTTGTAAGTGTTCCGCCTTTGACTTTTACTGTACCAGTGTGCTCGCCAGTTACTTTATAACCTTTCCAGACGATATTGCTGCTTTGTGTGTCCACTTTGTAAGTGGCGGGAACTTTAGCAGCCATCACCAAAAGAGCCAGAAGGGGGAGGAAAAATAGTTTTTTCATGTTTGCAAAAAAAATTAGGAATGATGAAAATTTTGAATTGAGGCATTGGGAACGCAAAGGCAAGAAAGATGTTCAAAATATTGGTGTTAAAACACTTAATTTAACGACGGTTTAACAGGTCATCAGAAATTTTCAAAACATAATTTTTTTTTCCGCCAAGGAATTTTACCTTTGCGCCTCTAAATTTTGAGCGTATTCAATTTTCGATACAATGAAAGAGCTGGAAGCCATACAATTCGTACATCAGCAAATGCTGACAGCGCCGAAATTCCCTGAATTCAAAACGGGCGACACCGTAGTCGTGACCTATAAAATTGTAGAGGGCGACAAAACCCGCGAACAGGACTACCGCGGTGATGTGATCCAAATCAGCGGTCACGGCCTTACCAAAACCTTTACGGTTCGCAAAATTTCCCACGGCGTGGGTGTAGAGCGTATCTTTTCATTCTCCAACCCCAATGTTGCTGATGTCCAAGTGGTTAAACGTGGCCGTGTACGCCGCGCCCGCCTCTTCTATCTGCGCGGATTGGTGGGTAAAAAAGCACGTATCAAGGAATTGAAGAAAGTCGTCGCGCATTAATTTGCCGATTGCCTGTATAACTTAATGCCAAGCGGGGCTGTCACAGACTGTGACAGCCCCGCTTGTTTTTAAATCCAAACACACAACTGTATATTATCTAAAATCGAGACCTATAAATTTCAAAAACCTTATAGGTCTTGTGGTAAAATATCCAGTAGTGTGAGACCAAGCTCACCTTTTGTTGGAGAAGTTCTTTTCGTAGGATTCCCAAGGGGTCTTTTTATGGCTATCTGACCCAAAATAGTTGATGATAGCCTCCATTTTTGCCGCATCCTGATAGCCAGGCACGGGCTGAATGAGCTGTTGGTTTTCATCTAAAAACACCACCGTTGGGAAGGACAGGCGATTGTTGAGCCACAAAGCGGCCAATTCGTGGTAGCCCCGGGCACCATTTTTCTTGAACTTGTAGGTTTTGTCCTTGAATACAATGTCTTTCTCTTGCTCGGCATTGAATTTGACCGGATAATAGTGTTCATTTAAATATTTGGCTACTGCGGGATTCACAAAAGTGGTGGAATCCATGTGTTTGCACCAGCCGCACCAATCTGTGTACATGTCCACAAAAATCTTCCGTTTTCCCGTTTTGCTTTTTTCCAGTGCCTGTTCCAGGGTCATCCAGTTTACCATGCCACGCTCAGAAGATTTAAGCGGGGTCACCTTTTGAGAGGCACCGGTAGTGCCGCCTTTTGCAACAGAGGCATTGGTGGGAGGGGCGTAAGTTGCCGGACGATTAACCTTTATGTCTGAAGGACGTGCAGCCCGGTCTTGAGACGATGGCTTAGGCGTGGTATTGCCATACGTCGTTGTCAGTTTGGTCGCGCGGGTTTGTGAAACCTGCGGCGTAGTGCTTCGATCACTGCTTTGAACAGAGGAAACAGCCGGGCTTGCCTTTGCACTCTTTGAAGCCGTGGTGCTGGGCGCAAGCTTTGCCTGCGGAGTCGTGCTGCTCCCAATGCGCCCTTTTGAGCCTTGGGCAAAGAGCACAGAGGCAGAGAGGCTGGCAAGTATTAAAACTAAAAAGAGCCTGTTCATTTAGACGATATTGTAAGTTTAGGATCAGACGATTCGTGAACAAAAGTACCACGTCTGAAACTGAAAAACCTACTTACGTCACCCTTCAATGGGGTACTTTAAAAGAACTTTAAGGAAAAGTGGACGTCTTTATGAAGGGGTCTGTTTTGGAAGGCTTAGTTTTAACTGTTCGATCCGGCGTTTGTCGGCATTGGTTACGGAGAGCAAAAACCCGTTCCATGCCATCTCTGCGCCGATCAAAGGGATATCGCCGCGCAACTCAAGCGCCAGCCCGGCGAGCGTATCAGAAGTGCCACGCACGGCATCGAATGTGCCTGGAGCAAGGCCCGTAAGGCGACAAACGTCGTTTAAAAGGGTTTGACCCTCAAAGAGATAGGTAAAGTCGTCAATTTTTCGGTAGCGGATTTCACTTTCTTCATCAAACTCATCGCGGATGTCACCTGTTACCTCTTCAAGGATGTCTTCCATGGTAACGATGCCTGCGAGACCGCCATATTCGTCTACTACTACGGCCATGTGCAGCCGTTGTTGCTTGAATTCTTGCAGCAGTTCGCTACCGCGCTTTGCTTCGGGCACCATCAGCACATTGGTTCGTATAAGCGACTGCCACTCGAATGCTCCGTCCTTATCCAAATAGGGCACCAAATCCTTTACATAAAGGATACCCGTAATATTGTCTAAATCTTCGTCGTACACAGGCAGGCGCGAAAACTCCGACTGACGCACCACTTCGAGCAGCACATGGAAACCTGTCTTGAAATCTACGGAAACCACTTTGGAACGCGGCTGCATCACCTGTTTTACCGTAACGTCGCCAAATTGGACGATGCTTTTCAAAAGCTCCATCTCACGTTTTTCGCTGGCTGCATTGGTAGCATCAGAGCTGTTGGATTCCTGCTCTTTGCCCTCTCCCTCCGCTTCGGTTTTCTTTTCTTTTTGGGTTAAAACTTTAAAAATCACCTTCCAAAAAAAGGCAATCCACCATAGACGCTTCAAAAAAAGACCCGACCTGTTTTTTTGAAAATCAAGTTTTTGCAAGCCCCAAATAACAAGCGATAGGCCAAATGCCAATACAGCCCCTACTGTTCCCCAGACCATCAGAGGCGAAATACCACTCCATTCTGAAAGCCTGAAAAGCCAATTATTGATTTCTTCTGAACCTTGTACAAAAACCGCAGTAATAACGCCGGCAAGCGTTAGCAGCAGTATCCGTGCCAGCAACAGAGCGGCTAAAGTTGGACGGATTTCCAAACTTAACGACACTGCCCGTCGAGCAGCACGGCTCTCTCCAGCTCGAAGTACATCAAGATCGTGTGATGAAATGCCTACCAGTGCTCGTTCGAGCAGCAGGCAAAGAAAATAATTAAGGAAAATGAAAAGTAACCAGCCCATAGGTTTGGTTGGAAGCGGTTACAAAGGTTGACAAAAGTTTATGGGTTGACAAAGGTTTCTTTTTTGCACCCAAAAAGTGGCAAATTTTTGCCTTTCGAGTGGTAATTATCAACCTTTATCAACCCAATAAACCACCATCAACCTAAGAGATGGCCTGCCTCAATTTTAGAACGGCAAATCATCCCCCTCGGTAGCCGGTGGGGCGTCTGCTGGCATAGAGGAAGAAGCTTCTACCGCTTCGGCACCACGGTTGCTAGGCATAACTTCAGGTTCGTTGCTTGGGAAACGGCTTTCATAGCCATTGCTGCCGCCTTCGCGCTTGTCGAGCAAACGGAACGTGTTCGCTACGATGTCGGTCAGGTTTTTTTCCACCCCTTCTTTATCGGTGTATTTCCGATAAGAGATTTTACCTTCTACATACACAGTGCTTCCTTTTTTCAGGATTTTGGCGCGTTCGGCGAGGTCGCGCCATAATATTACATTGTGCCATTCTGTTGGGGTTTTTTGCCAGTTGCCTTCTTTGTCTTTGTAGCTTTCATTGGTGGCAACAGAGAAGCGGCCAACTGGTGTGCCGTTTTCCAAGGTGCGGATGTCGGGATCGCCACCAAGGTGGCCGATGATGGTTACTTTGTTAATCATGCTTTTAATTTTGTTTAAACGTGATTTGAATGAAAAGTTCAATTCAAAGTTAAAACATTGTTTTGTAAAAAACAATCAATCACCTTAGGAAATGCAATATTTTTTTTCAACTTTTTTTGAGCAATGCGTTCACAGCCCTCTAAAAGCGGGTTTTTAAATATTTCTTCCGGGGCATCGCCTGGCAAATTTATTTCAAAAAAAACAGCTGTCACTGCTTGGTGGGTCAGCAATTGACGAAACGGTTGGGACTGGCGAACCAGCCCAGCCCCAAATGGTGACGCTTGAATAGGGCCTTCCAACTGTGGAAATTCCCAAAGCCCCTGCCAAATATCCTTCCCCGTACGCTTCCGAACAAAGACATCCCCTTGGTGTCGCAGAACCAGGTAGTGAAAGACACGCTTTTTCTTGACCAACCCCTTTGATTTTAAGGGCAATTGGCCCACCTTGCCCATGAGAAACGCTCGGCATTCGGAACGAAAAGGGCAAATCAGGCACTGAGCCTGCTGTGGGGTACAGAAAGTGGCTCCAAAATCCATCATGGCCTGATTGTGCGCTGCTGGGTCGCTGGGGTCGAGCAGATTTTGGGCAAGCGCAGCAAAATGCTTTTGAGCCGCCGGGGTGTCTATAAGTGTCTCTATGCCCAAAAAACGGGCTAACACCCGGTAAACATTGCCGTCCAGTACCGCGTAAGGAAGCTCAAAGGCAAATGAAGCAATGGCCGAAGCGGTGTAGGGGCCAACGCCCTTTAGTGCGCGTATGTCCTGATATGTATTGGGAAAAGCACCCTCCAGCTCGTAGGCTATGTGCTTGGCGGCAGCATGAAGGTTGCGAGCGCGGGTGTAGTAGCCAAGACCTTCCCAAAGTTTCAGCACCTCATCTTCTGGAGCATCGGCGAGTTGGAGTACGTTCGGATATTTCGCTACAAATTTTTGATAATAGGGCAAGCCCTGCTCTACGCGCGTCTGTTGCAAAATGATTTCGGACAGCCAGATTTTGTATGGGTCTCGCTCGCCTTTCCAAGGCATAGGCCGCGAGTGCAGCGCCGACCAGTTCAGCAAATTTTTTCTAAAAAAAGCAATCAGCCTTTTGTCAAGGGGGAGCGTAATGTTAGGCATAAGTTGCCACAAGGTCTTGCAAATCTTCCAAATAGCGCCGCTTTACAGGCTCTCGTAAAGTTTTGTTGGTGCGCGTATAGTAATGGTGTGCATTCAGGAAACTAACCTGTAAGCGGTTCCATGCTTGCTCGTCGCCAATAAGGTGATAGGCCTTGAGTTCCTCAAAAAGCGTTTCTCCAATGTCAAAAAAATCGTCGCGCCCGAGGTAGTCTAGATCGGCATCACAGAGGATTTCTTCGAGCAGCGTATTGGGCGACTGGGGTATTTTAGTGGCCATGATCATCCCGCAAATACACTCTATGTCTGCGGGTTTGTACCCAAATTTTGGCAGGGTTTCCCGGACCAAAACACAGCCTTCTACCTCGTGGCCGGCGTGTTTGTTTTTGACAAAACCGGCATCGTGAAATAAGGCAGCGGTTTTCACCAGCACCCGATCGTGTTCGCTCACACCCTCGCGTTCGCAGATATCTGTGGCCATCTTTAACACGTCAAGCGTGTGGTGTAGCCCGTGGTACACCAATCGGTCAGAGAGCTCGTCGCGGAGTTTGGAAAGGATAAAATGTTCGGCAGCTCGATAATCCATGGTGTGGTCGGTCGTCAATCGGGTCTCAAGAATTGGAGAAACGCAGCCTGCCTAAAATTGTTGGTCAGAGCGCAGCCCAAAAATGCGGGTTTTCTCAAAACTTACAGGATTCCCGGAAAAATATTTTCCCTGACCAGCCAAATTTGTGCCGAATTGAAAATTAACCTGATACTTTTAAACACCTTTGCGTCAGAGTACCGCCTTTGCAAAAATGGGTAAAAATCCCACTTAGGCAAATACTATGGAACTGCGTTCCAATTCACCTAACCATCAATTTTAGTTTTGACTATGAATTTAATGGACATCCTTCAAGGCCAAGTTTCCGATGAAATGCTCGGCCAACTTTCTGAGCACATCGGTGCTGAACCCGAACAAACCGCTCAGGCTACCAACGGCATCTTTGCCACCCTGCTGGGCGGCCTTGCCAACAATGCCTCTACCGAAGGTGGCCTTTCCGCCCTCGGCAATGCGCTTGACCGCGACCACGACGGCTCTATGCTTGACGACCTCGCCGGCATGGTGGGCGGAATGTTGTCGGGCGGTGGACAAGATTCTCGCGCTACCAACGGAACGGGTATGCTCAACCACATCCTAGGCGACCGACAAGAAGTAGCGGCGGAGCAAATTGGCCAATCTTCTGGCCTCAGCGCCGGTCAGGTGATGAAACTCCTGCCTATTCTCGCGCCCATCGTAATGAGTGTATTGGGCAAAGCAAAAAACCAGGGCGGACTTGACCTCGGTAGCCTTGCGGGTGTACTTATGGGCGGCGCTCAACAAGGGCAGCAACAGAGTGGCATGGGCGATTTGCTGGGAAATATCCTCGGCTCCGTGATGGGCGGCGGACAGCAGCAGCAATCACAAGGCGGCGGTTTGTTGGGTAGTGTGCTGGGGGGACTTTTTGGGAAGCGATAATATTTCTGTAAGTTAGACTGACTGATTATTATAGGCGCGGGCCTCGTTTGGTGCGAGGCCCGCGTTGTTTTTTCTTCATGGATCGGTCGAAATCTATGGTCTCTGTTTTCAGGATTCTCCCGCAATTCGCTCCAACTGTTGCCGAACCCATTCCTCCCAACGCTCGTCCCGGAAGGCGAACCATTGCTGCCGGAAATCGCCTGCGTTGTCAACGATGGTTTTGAAATGCTGGAAAGGCTTTTTCCGGTCGAGAGCATCCAGCAAGCGGACTTTGAGGGAGCGTGGTGTCGTTTCCGCAAAATCCTCCATGACCTGAAAGGCTTCGCGGGAGGACATGGGTTCGATTTCGACAAAATTGGAGAAATCCTCCTCCAACTTGTCCTGAGTTTCCTGCCAAAGTTCCTCGTCGAGGTAATCTAAATCTTC
>JANMME010000817.1:0-2361 GCA_031373015.1 Saprospiraceae bacterium | reverse complement strand
TAGGATTCGATGGCACTACCGCTGATGCCGACACCCAAGAGTTAGTGGCAAAACTCAATCCAGGTCGCACAATTTTTCGAGTGGGGCCCAAAGCAACCCACCGCAACAAGTCTAATAATTAACGTGCAAATAAAATGAATAAAACTGTAGTTCTGGCCTTTGTTTTGGCCATTTCCAGTGCCACCCTTGCAGCACAGACGAGGCTTCACGGCACTTTAGTCAATAGCTTGGGCAGAGGGGTCAACATGATGTCTGTTGAGTTTTGGACTGATGACCATTGGCAACCTACTGTCAACGCCAATATCAATGCTGACAACACTTTTGATGTGGTTTTGCCCAATGCAATTCCTGGGCAGTATCGCTTTCGCATGTTCGGAGAAGCCAAAGTCTGGTCTGATTTCATTATTCCAGATTCCACCATGGCCGAGGCTTCCGTGGAATTCAAACTTGAAAACGGCAAAATGGACGGCGGTCCGGCATCAACGGTCGGCTCGAAAGCCAACGAAATTTATTATGATTTGATGACCGCTTACAAACAGCGCAATCAAAACGAAGTGCCAAGCGATGCTATAAAAGCCCTTAACCAGCGCTGTCTCGATATCGTAGCGCGTTACCGCAAAACCTTGCTGGGCGACATAGCCCTGCTTCTGTACGAACCGCAGAAAGAAGACTTTGGGCGCAATGCTGCGGTTGAAAAGATGACTGCCAATGAATTCGCAAAAGCCTACGCACTTGCAAAAATCCCTTTTGAACATGAAAACATCCTGCATCACAATGCTTTTGTCAAATCGTTGAACCAATACTACAACTTCTATAACTATGGAGACAATGCATTCATTGATGGCATTATGGCGCGTCGAAATGGCAATGAGGCGGTGGATGGCTTTGTTTTCCGCTATTTGCTCGACAAAATGATGGATACCAAGAACGACTCTGGACTGAGTTACCTGCTCAAATGGTACACGCCAGATTGCCCTGACGACGACCCGCTGCCGGATCATATCCAAAACCTCCTCCTTGCATTGAAGGTCTGCGCTCCCGGGAATTTGGGGCCCGACCTCAACTTTGCCAACCTAGAAGGGCAGGTGGTCAACCTTGGCGCAGTATGCGCCCAAAACAAGTTGACCATGTTGCTGTTTTGGAAAAGCAGTTGCTCCCATTGCAAGGAATTTGAGCCCGTACTTCTGGAGGTTTACAAAAAATACCACCCGCTCGGCTTGGAGGTTTATGCGCTTTCCTCGGATAAAAACGTGGAAACCTGGCGTAGTTTTTTACAAGGCCAGCCTACCCCCTGGGTCAACGTATTTGTTCCAAAGGAGCAGCGCACCGAAATAGGTCGTCAGTATCCTGCGCCCAGCACGCCGACCTTGATCGTGTTGGACAAAAACAGAAGCGTGGTGAATCGGGTGTTGTCAAGAGGTAATTTAGAGGCATACCTTGACGAGGAGTTGGCAAAAAGGAAATGATTCGGCCAGGATGCCCGGCTCTATTTGGACAATCTTAAAAAGTCTGCTGTATATTCGCACAAAAATTATTCAAAATGCAATTCCGTTTTGTTTTGCCTGCTATAGCACAAAGTGCGAAAGTGGGCGTCACATTGGTCACATTGACCCTTTTGACCAGCTTCCTCAGCTTCGCCCAAAACCTAAACACCACTTTCCGCGCTAAAATATCCTACCCAGGCCAGACCCTTGCCAATGTGTGGGGATATGAATCTCGAGGCCGGGAATACGCCCTTGTAGGGGGAGCTAAAGGACTTATAATCGTGGACATTACAAACCCCAATGTGCCCCAGCAGATCGTTCAGATACCCGGCCCCAACAACCTCTGGAAAGAGATAAAAACCTATAAACATTATGCCTACGTTACCAGTGAAGCTGGCCAAAGCGGTATTCAAATTGTGGACCTTACGGCGCTTCCTTCCCCAACGGTTCAGAGTCATGTGTACTTAGGCGATGGGGTGATATCCGGCCAACTAAGCAACATACATGCGCTACATATTGACGAGACCAAGGGTTTCCTTTACGCTTGGGGTGGCAACCTATTTGGGGGTGGCGCAAAAGTATTTGACCTTAAAGCAGACCCTTACAATCCTGTGTATGTTGGCAAATTCGACCAACTTGGCTACATTCACGATGGCTATGTGGACAACGACACGATGTACAGCTGCCACATCTACGCCGGGCAATTTGCCATCGTGAACATGGCCGACAAATCCGCTCCAGAACTCATCAATACACAGACGACCCCTGGCGCATTCGTACATAATACCTGGATCACCGACGACCGCCGTACCATCCTCGCCACGGACGAGGTGAACAATTCGTTCCTCTCGGCCTGGGACGTGAGCGACCCGACCGA
>JANMME010000741.1:0-1644 GCA_031373015.1 Saprospiraceae bacterium | reverse complement strand
GCAGCGGCACGGGCTTTTTCAAGCCAATCCACCATCATCAAACTACTTTTAGGACCAAGCAATTTTTCCAGCCTTATACTGTCGCTAATTTCAAAATTAAACGCGCTCACGCTATGGATTTTGGCGTTCAAGGCTATTTTTCTGGGGATGGTTTTCATCAGTTCCGTCAGTAGATACCTAGTTTGGGCCTCGTAGCGGCGAAACTCATTGAAATCAATGCGCCCTTCCAATTGAGCTTTTTTAGCCGAACGGTAGTTGCTGTACTGAAGGGTCAAATCATGCCAAATATCAGCTCCAGATTGCTTGTCTAAATCTTTAAGGGTGTCGAGTGCTTTTTCAATCTCATTCTCTTCAATGAGACCATTTACGGTTTCAAGGAGAAGGGTTTGAGCGTTTTGTAACCCTGATATTTTAGAAGCCATGACCTCCTCGGGCAGACTCTCTACCCGCCATGCCTCCGGCCAATCAATCTCTGACTCTCCGCCCCAGTTGACTACACGCATTCTATGTATATTTAACAAATCCAAGTGATGTCGTTCTATCCAGCGTACCTGTTGCCGTATTTGTTGCTCCGATTGTACTTTCTCGTCGCCGCTTTTTTCCATCTGTATTGGTGGTGGGTCGGCTTGGATTGACACGAGCAAAAATCTATCAGGAGTAATGTTCCATTTGAAAGCAGATTGATGCTCAATCAGAATATCTACCGTTATAAAATTGAGGTTGTTGGTCGGTAAAAGATAGGCAGAATGTAACAAAGCATTAGGATCATTACTTACTGCATTTGAAAGCAAGTCCGCCAATAATGTATTGTTTGATTCGCTCGAAGATGTTAGGTTGTTGAACATTGTGACATCATTGCTAGAAACTCTTTCTACAGCTACCATTAAGCCATTACGGTAAGTGTCGTTTGGAAAGCGTTGGTCTTCAAGATATTGGTGAATCCAAGATGAATAACCCTTTGAAGTGGAGGCTATGTTAATGCCCCCAAGTTCTTGCAACTCAATTGAGGACAAAATACCTACTGCGTTTTTTACCCAAACCGCCATTGCCGCCATAAACGCCCCCATACCCGATCCGGCAATGATGTCGAAATAATCGGTTAAACGCAAGGTAGTATCCTGATAACTTTTTTGGAGCGATTGTTCCAATTTTACAAGCCTTTGGGCAATTTCCAAACGGTCCCCATCATCAATCGTAAGCACCGCTTTTGGCCAAGAGGACCGCAGCCGTGCATCCAGGCTATCCCATTCACGAGGTCTAGGATCAAGCCGCCTTTCGAGCAACTCGGGGTGCTGTTTCAGCAATTCTTGAGCTACCTCGCGCGGCACAGGCAAGCGTACTGCACCTGGGGCTGGCAGGGCACTGATTTCGCTTGCAATTAAGTGATCCGAACCACCGAGTGTTTCAATGGCTTGTTTGACATTGCCGTCATAAAGTGCGGAAACACCCCGCGCATACATGCGCAAGGCCTCAAACTCAGGAGGGGCTTTTTTCTGGGACACATTCAATTGTAGGTCATATTGAACGCCCAAGCGATTGCCAAGTCGGCTGAAATGGTAAAGTTCGGCTGGCTTGGTTGCAGTAGACAATCGTTCGCGGAGGAAAGAGGCCGCTTTCTCGGGATTTTGCCAGGCCTCCGCAGTC
>JANMME010000736.1:0-5942 GCA_031373015.1 Saprospiraceae bacterium | reverse complement strand
CACGGATTTTTGTTCAATTAGAAAAAAATCCGTGCAAATCCGTGTCTCATCCGTGTCATCCGTGGCCCATCCCCTCTTAATCGTGTTCCATCCCCTCTCCAACAGTTAATCTCCCAAAACCATCTCCAAATCCTCCCGATCCCAAGACGGGAATTCCGCCCCGGCAGCAAAAAGATCGCGCCCCAACTGTCGTTTGCTTTCTTGTAACAATATGATCTTTTCTTCGACGGTATCACGCGCAATGAAGCGCAAAGCCGTCACTGGACGCGCCTGCCCGATCCGGTGTGCACGTGCCACCGCCTGATCTTCCTTTGCTGGATTCCACCAAGGGTCGAGAATGAACACATAATCAGCTGCGGTAAGGTTGAGGCCCACACCACCCGCACCAAGGGTCATTAAGAATGTTTGCACGGTGGAATCCGTTTGAAAGTGCTCCACTGCTCGGGCGCGTTCAGGCATGGGCGTCTCGCCCGTGAGCCAGGAAAAAGGTGCTTTTTTGTCCTCAAAGGCACGTTTAAATATTTGCAAATGCTGTTCAAAAGCACTGAAAAACAGCACTTTGTGCCCTGCTCGGCGCACGAGATCCCATTGTGCCAATACATCGTCAGTTTTGCCGCTTCCCCCTGAGTATTCCGCGTCAGCCAATACAGGATGACAGGCCAATTGACGCAAGCGCAACAGTGCTTGTAAGGCTTGGAAACGGGTTTTGGGGTCGTCAAACAGGGCGAGGATTTCGTTGCGCACGGCCGATTTTACGCCCTCATACCGTTTGCGCTGCGCCTCAGCCATTTCGCAGTAAAAGACTTGGGAGCTTAAAGGTGGCAATTCTGGGGCGACCTCCTCTTTGGTACGCCGCAAGAAAAAGGGCTGTACTCGATTGAACAACCGCGCCTTGGCCCGCTCGTCGTTTTGTCGTTCAATCGGTGTTTGAAACTGTTCGCGAAATGCCGGATAACCCCCTAGCGTGGCCGGGTTGATAAATTCCATCTGCGTCCAGAGGTCGGCCAGGGAATTTTCGATGGGCGTGCCAGAAAGGGAGATTTTGTGCTGGCCACGCAGTCCGCGCACCACTTTGGAGATATCCGACTCGCGGTTTTTGATTTGTTGGCTTTCGTCCAATACAATGAACTTCCATCCTACTTTTTCCATCAAACTTAGATCCTGACGCGCCGTATGGTAAGTGGTGAGCACCACATCGTGGGTGCTCAAGGTACTTAAGTGCTTTTGCCGATTCGGGCCGACATGGGCATAGACAAACAGGCTGGGCGCAAAATGTGCCAACTCGCGTTGCCAGTTGAATACCAGAGAAGCGGGCAAAATGACCAGTGCGTTGAGCGGACGCAACGCCGTTCGATGCGCAGAAAAGATATCCAGCTGACCGCTTGCAGCAGCTGCTTCATGAGGATCGGTGGCAGCTAAATTTTCCTTGGCCCAAAGCAAGGTGGCGATGGTTTGCAGGGTTTTCCCTAAACCCATATCATCGGCAAGGCAGGCGCCGAGGCCGTGCTGGCAGTGCCCGATGAGCCATTTTACCCCCGCCAGTTGGTAAGGGCGCAAAGTAGCCTTCAAGTTTTCAGATGGTTGATAATCAATTTGTTCTGGTTCAACGATTGGCCATTCAGCAGCGGCGGTTTCCACTTCGGCACCTTGCAAAAGGGTGTAAAGCGCTTTCGGAAGGCGAAGCGTGTCTCCCTGCTCTTGGATGGACGTTGCGAGATCAAAATAGCGGGCAAACCACTCTTCCGGAATCAGGAAAAAACTGCCATCGGGCAGCGGGAAATAGGGGTCGTGCCGACGCAAGTGTGGTATTAACCGCTGGAACGGGAAGGTGTGCGTGCCCACTTGAACCAGGCCTTGCACATCAAACCAATCGCCCGCAGCTTCGGAGCGAAGATTCAGTTCACCTGTGGTGAGGGAGATGGTTTTGCCTTCGATTTGCGGTGCAACCAAGGTGAACCCTGCCCCTTCGAGCTCAATGCGATGTTGGGCAAGCCAACGGAGCAGCCCGTCAAGTCGGTTTTCTGTGTCAGTGGCAAAAAGATGGTCTGATTGCGAGAGCCCCATGCTGCTCAGCAAATCTGTGCGCTCCCTTTCGGTAACGGCATCGCGGCAAATGAGGTGTACCGTGATTTCGCCCACCTCGTCGGGCGGGACGTCGAGCGCGGTGCTGCGGTCACGGCGGTCGCCGAAGACAAATTCTGCGCCATCGTACTCAAAAACCGGCTTAAGCAACCAACGTTTTTCGAGTACGTTCTCGGTCGGCTCAAGGCGGGTGGACTGCAGATGCTCGGCGCGTTGCACCCGAAAGCCTTCGGCCTCCACGCGGCTGCGACGCACACTTTTGGTAATAAACTGCCGAAAATAGGTGCGCGCCTTATCGGGCGGTATGATCACCGCCTCTTTTTGGCGAAACGGCTTCACCATGTTACCATTGATTCCGGGGACGCGATACAAGGTGTGGCCGTCCAAAATCCAGGCAGGGTCGGTATTGGTAAGCGGACTTACATCATGCTCGCAGATGTTCCAGTGCTCCGTCTCTGTGCCCAGCTTAAGGCGATATTCAATGCCCGTCTCCGGCGTTTTTTTGAAAAAAAGGTGGGGGACAAGATCTGATTCGGAGCAATGCAGCAGCACGTCTTTGGCCAGCGTTTTGCGTTCGGCATCGAGGGTGAGCGGCAATTGATGCTGCGTTATCTCGCTAAATAAAAGATCTAATTTGCTGTAAATGAACTTCTCAACGGTCAGCTTGGTGGCAGCATCTGCCAGCAATTGGGCCAGTGTTGGCCATGTTTTGGCTTTGGGTGCTTTGTATTTTGCCTCCAGAGCTTTTGGGCTGAGCAGATCAATGATGTCCAGAAGACGCAATTCCACTTCGGTAGGTACCAGCGCATAAGCGCCGACAGTAGCGGTGGTGGCGCGTTGTACGAGATGTGACAATTGGCCGTCTTTGCTTTTTTGCACGACGTTGGCCGAAGGGAGTAGGATGGAGTTCTGGTACGGGTAGAGGTTAAAGACGATTTGGAAGGTCATGGGGCAAAGGTAGCAAGACCAATCGTTGGGCAATACTTTCGATTTTTTCCAAATCCACTTCCGCTTCGGTTTCGATGCCCGAGGCTATGTCCACTCCGATGCAGTTTTTGTAGGCCAGGATTGCCTCCAAATTACCCTGGTGCAAACCACCGGCGAGCAGAAAAGGGTAGGGAAAATCTGCTGAAATTTCGGATTCTATGCGTTCCCCGCTGCCGGGGTTGGCGCCGTCGAGTATAAAACAATCAATGTCAGCAGCGTAGGGTTCGATGAGCGAAGTGAAGGTCTCACTCCAAGTGAGACCTTCACTAATTTTCACCGCCAAAATAACGCGAACTTTTAGGCTGCGCACAAACTCCGGCGACACATCGCCTGCGTAGAGTTGAATCGTTTTGAAGGGGTATCTTTCAAGTACTTCGCGAATTTCAGATTCGGGATTTTTGTAAAAAACAGCAACGGTGCTTGGGAAGACCTCCGAGGTTTTTAAAACCTCGGAGGTCTCCTCGTCGGCCAGGCGTTTGCTGACAGGGGAAAAGTTGATTCCGATGAAATCTGGTCCCGTGGTCAGACGACTCCAAGTCGTCTGACCACTAGATTCCTGCATTTTAGTGGTCAGACGACTTGGAGTCGTCAGACCATGGAGTGTTTCCGCAGTTCGAATCCCGCAGGCCTTGAACAAAAACCGTCCCTCACTCTGGAAATGATCTGTAAGGCTGAACGCCTTTCCCTCCCTGCTCTCCCGCATCAATCCCGTTCCGATCAAAAACCCGTCGGCATTCCGAACCATCTGAAAATGCCGGTAATCAAGTACGCCCGATTCGGCGATAACGAACCTTCCCTTGGCATGTTTTTTCAAAACATTGGCTCGATTAAGCGAAGTCCGAAAAGTTTTTAAATCGCGATTATTGATTCCAAGTACTTGAAAATCAAGATGTTGTATTTTTTCTAACTCCTCAGCATCGTGAACTTCCACCAACACACCCAAGCCAATGGATTCGGCAGTTTTTCTTAAAAGGTCCAATTGCTCAGGGGCTAAAATGGCGGCGATTAGCAGGATAAGATCAGCGCCATGAAGTTTGGCGAGGTAGATTTGTATCGGGTCAAAGATGAAATCTTTTTGGAGCAGGAGTGGCGGGATGACTGTTGGCTGTTGAGCATTGACTATTGACCGTGCTTGCTTAAGATCATCGTAAGTGCCGCCGAAAAACGGCTCATCGGTGAGCACGGAAATCGCGCTTGCGCCTGCTTGCGTATAGGCATGGATTTGAGCGGATAAGTCGGCATTTTGATTGATCCAGCCTTCTGAGGGGCTTTTTCGCTTGAATTCGGTGATAAAAAAGGGCTTCCCAGCGGCGCGGGCTTCGGCGAGGCGCTGGTAGAAAAGTGGGTAAACCTCGGAGGTCTTCAAGACCTCCGAGATTTGGAGCTCACGCAAATCATACCGTTTGTACAGCCCCTCGATTTCGCGCTTTTTGGATTCAACGATTTGGCTCAGGATATTCATGTTTTTTCGGGGACAAAATGCTCAGAAACAGTCTGATAGATGCAAATCCAAAAGTGCCGAAGCGGGATGTATTGGAGATTTTTGGCCTTTTCCGCCAACACAAGTTCAAGGTCCTTGCGTTCAGGAAAATTTTTGAGCACCAAAAATGAGGTGCCATCCTTTAAAGGCCGCCGTTGGTAGGTATTGCCTTGCGCATCCTGTTCAGCAATGGGTGTGCTACTGCCTTCCACAAAACGGTTGTCCATAAAAACCACCGTGCCACCAGGGCGAAGCAGTGAATTCACCTGCTCGATAAAACGCTCCAATTCCTCCAGTTTTATGTGCGACCAAATGAAACCGCCAAAGAGTGCCTCTGTCGGCTTTTCAGGTAGAATTTCATACAAATCTGCTTGGCTAAATTGAACATTATCAAGGGGATAGTCCTTTGAACGCGCAATTTCAAGCACCGATTCGTTGATGTCCGTAGCATGCATGTACGCTGCGGTTTGGGCTATTTGCTGCGTCCAATAGCCCGTGCCGCAAGCGATTTCCAACACCGTTTTTCCACGAAAAATATCCTGTAGGATTTGGGCCGCCGCCTGCAAATCCGCCTGTCGTTCGGGTTTGGCGTAAATCGCCTCATACTCTGACGCGCGTTGGGCGTAATACTGCGTCAGGTCTTTGTTTTCCTGTTTCATGCTGTTTCGGGTATATTGGAGATAGCGCTCAGATAATTTTCCAAAACCTTCCCCATCACGCCGTCAAAAATCAACTGTTCCATCTTTTTGTAAGCATCGGCCAAAGAGATGTCCTCTATAAATTTCGTGTACACAAACGCCGCATTCGCCGCCACCAACTTGTAATGCTCGGTGCCTGGCTTACCGGCGAGCATGGCCCGGGCGATGGCAAGGCATTCCTCCGGGTTCGAGGCGCTCACTGCCTCGAAGGGTAGGGGAGCGAGGCCAAAATCCTGGGGCGTGATTTCATAGTCTTGCTTTTTGCCGTCCCTGTATTCGAGCACGCGGGTGGGCGCGCTGACGGATATTTCGTCCAGACCATCCCAGCCCCGCGCGACGATGAGATGGCGTTTACCCATTTTGATTCCGGTCTCAAAAATCACATCCATCAAATCCGCGAATGCGGTGCCAATGAACTGACGTTCAGGCAAATACGGGTTGACTAAAGGCCCTAGCGCGTTGAATATCGTTGGGACGCCCATCTTGGCCCGGGTGGGTGCGAAATGCCTGAAAATGGGGTGTACATCGGGGGCGAACACAAAGGTTAGGTTGGCGGCTTCCAAGGTTTTGGCAGCTTGTTCCGGGTCGAATTGGACGGGCACGCCAAGGCTTTCCAAGAGGTTGAAGCTGCCATAACGCCCGGCTGCGGCGCGGTTGCCGTGTTTGGCGATTTTCAATCCGCAGTGTGCCAAAAG
>JANMME010000716.1:0-1600 GCA_031373015.1 Saprospiraceae bacterium | reverse complement strand
TACTGCGGCCAATACGCTCCGATGACGCATTTCAATACGCCGAAAGAAGTGAGCGACTCCTTGGGAGTCAAACTGTTGGATACGCTTCGGAATTTTGATGTTGTGTTCGTTGGCTTGTATGGTATCCGCACCACCCCGCGACCCAACCGGGCCGTGAACCCGGAACCGGGGGTAGATACCATTTATGGCTTGACACACAGCGAACTGGATTTCCTTAGGAAATTGAACCAGAAAAACACCATGGCGCTCACGGTTTTTGGCAACCCATACACCTATCATTGGATGGATGCGCCGCCACTGTTATTGCAAGCCTTTACGGAGGACCCCATGGCGCAACAATTGGCCGCCCAAAGCCTTTTTGGGGCAAGCGACCTCAACGGCATCATGCCTGTGACGGCAGCGAACTGGGCGCGATTTGGGCAGGGCATGAAAAAAACATTCCCCCAAAAACGGCTGGGTTACGCGCTGCCAGAATCGGTGGGAATGAGCACCGATTCACTCGCAATGATGGACGGCATTGTGTCAGAAATGATAAATACCGGGGCCGCGCCTGGCTGCCAAATCCTCGTGGCGAAAGACAACAAAATCGTGTGGCAAAAATCTTATGGTTACTATACTTATGAGCAAACGCAGCCCGTGACGAACGAGGCGATCTACGACCTGGCTTCGGTCACCAAGGTAGCAGCCACTACCATCTCGATGATGAAACTGACTGAAAACAAGCAGGTTTCGCTCGACGCGCCGATGAGCACATACATTCCGGAACTAAAAGCGACCAACAAAAAAGACCTGACCGTGCGCGAAATGATGGCGCACCACGCGGGTTTGCAGGCCTGGATCCCGTTCTATCAGCAAACGCTGACACCGGAAAAAATGCCTTCTTTCAGGATTTACCTGAGCAATTCCCAGCCCTGCTTTGAAGTGCCGGTCGCGAAGCAATTGTACATGGAGGATGCTTGGGTGGATACGGTTTGGCAACAGATTTTCAACTCACCGCTCTCGGGCAACAAAAACTACAAATATTCCGACCTCGACTTTTACCTCTGCGCCCGTGCGGTGAACAATCTCAGCGGCTCGTCAGTGGATGTGTTTGCGGATCAGGCATTTTACCGTCCGCTCGGGCTCGCCACCACGACCTTTAACCCCTGGAAAAAAGGCCTTACCCTGCGTTGCCCACCCACCGAGGAAGATAGTTATTTCCGCCACCAACGGCTACAGGGCTACGTTCACGACATGGGCGCGGCCATGCTGGGTGGGGTGGCTGGACACGCGGGACTATTCTCCAACGCCAATGATCTGGCCAAGATTTTTCAGATGTTGCTCAATGGTGGGACGTATGGTTGGAGGCGGTATCTTCAGCCTGAAACAGTACGGGAATTTACCACCCGATACGCCGCCAGCACCCGGCGCGGCATTGGTTTTGACATGAAGGAATTGGATGTGAAACAGACGGCGAATATGAGTTCACTGGCAGGTGAGCACACCTTTGGGCACCTCGGCTTCACCGGTATCTGTGCCTGGGCAGACCCGGAAAAGAACTTGCACCGGCCCCCGAACCCGGTGAACGCGTGTTATTCATAGCGCATTTCGAGCGCGGATT
>JANMME010000670.1:0-3525 GCA_031373015.1 Saprospiraceae bacterium | reverse complement strand
TTTCGCGGATTTTTGTAAGAAACAATGTTTTGTGTTTTAGCCAATTGAATCCTATAAGGTTTTTAAAACCTTATAGGATTTTATTAAAATCAGAATATAATTCCGCAATAAATTTTCAATTTGGGCTTTTTGCACAACCTCACCACTCGATTGAGTGGATAGCGGCCAGGGTTACTCGTCAGACGACTTGGAGTCGTCAGACGAGGTGGAGATCAACGGTTGTCAGAATAAAACGTGATCACATTGTCCCCGATGATGAATGAGCCAGTGTAGGAGATCTTATCCTGAACGATCTGTTCTCCGATGAAGTTGAGCACTTTTTGGCGTTGGTCGAGGGGCAGTTTGGTACGGGCTTCCCATTGCTCCTCCGTGGGGATATCCAAAATGACCAGCGCAGTGCCGCCGGCGAATTCCCACCACATATCAAACTGTGCGTCCGGACTTTCGTAATAGATGGTACCACCGCGCCCCATATCCACATAGCGCAATTTGGGATTTCCCTCTAGTCGGACTCGCTTGGGTTTATCACCTGTGTACTCGGCGACCCGCTTCAATAATTGACGGATATTTTCTACAAATTTCATGGGTACATCAAGCCATACCGCAATGTCGCGGGTGCTTTTGCCCACCTCAATGTGCATGCACACGAGGTCCCGCAAGAGTTCCGTTTTAGCGGCTTCTGTGAATTGTTTTTGTTTGCCTTCGAAGAATTCCTGCGCCATTTTATCGCCTTCTCGCTCGGCTTTGGCGCGCAATTTTTGAGCCGCATCCAGTTCTTTGATCACCACCTCGCGCTCTTTCCTCAGGGCAGCATTGGCCTTATCAACCCCTTTGAGGGAATCTTTCATGGTCTTTTCCATCATTTTGGAAAATTGCTTTTGCTGCGCTGCTACGATCTCAGCTACCTGTTTTTGAACGGCTGCAGCAATACGGGCTTCTTCTTCCTGTTTTGTCATTGTCAAAACCTGATTTTTATCTACCAAAATGTCACCGCTACGCGGTTCTGTTAGAATTTTTTTTTAGCCAGATCCCTATCAGCCCGGAATAGCCGATCAAACACATCGCTGCTCCGAAAATGCCAAAAACCGTGGGTAAAACCCAGGCATCTACGCCATTCATGGTGGCCAATACCGGATTGTCGGGCAAATACCAAATGTCTACCACGTCGCCGGGTGCGTGGGTTGCAGGAGTTGTATAGGTCTGAGAATAGTATTTTTTCTGTTCGCCAGCGGTCGTAGTGAACATTACAATAGGTGCCAGCGAACTGGTTTGGTGGGAAATGCCACGTGTGGGGCGATGTACGTTTTCCAGCACTAAGCCTTGGGTTTTGATACCGTTTCGTACGATTTGATAGGTTTCGTTCCAGCTATTCCATGCAATGATGGCAAAGAGTGTTCCGCCAAAAGCAAAAAACAGGTTGAAACCCAGCCAGATTTTGTCTTTAATATCCATCCTTGTTTAGATTTCAAAAATCAATGCCAGTTTGAATTTGTCATAAGCCAGAATATCCAACATAACGCAAGGCCATAAAATCCGTACAAGGTAATGCTTGCAAAAAGATGATTTCCAATATTTTGAAAATACCAGACTACTGTAGAGACAATTATAAAAACGAGCAGCGCTACTCCAGTTTTCCTCTTGTACGACCATCGCGCATCTCGGGCAGTATCAGGCAGAAAGAAAAGTCTTACCCAGCTGTAAATCATCAAGGCTGTTATTAGCAATTGGAAATTGTAGAGTAGTTTGAACATTTACTAATGCATTAGGGTAAAAACCAGAAAAGTATATTCATCGAAATATGTTATTTGCCCTATTTCATATCGGGCTTCAAAATGAGGAACATCAATATAAACAGCCCATACAAAAGTACTGGCAGGGCTGGAATCCAGGCCAAAACGATGGCCAGTGCTTTTGGCCCATGGTTGAACATATAATAGCTGCCGCCAACCCAGACGCACAAAATCACCGTGCCCAAGATGAGGCCATTCCCGCCATTTTTAGGATAGCCTGCAAACCGGGTGGCATCTTCAATTACAAAGTAAAGGGCCAGCAAAATGGCAATGCAATCAATGCCAAAGGCGGTGTAAAAAATGATTTTAGAGATCAAGGACATAAACTGATTTTTATATTTTTATAAATTTTATGCGTTTTAAAATGTGCAAACTTGGCGGTTATTGATGCTTTTTTATCCAATTATCCAACGCAGCAATACAATTGAATTTTGGCTTTTTCACCTGGGCAGGCTCGTCAAACGCAGCCCGAAGCTCGCGCACCGCCGGGCGATAATCGGTGCCCATCCCCTCGAATTTATTCACCGTTCGAAGTATCCGCTCCACCTGCCTCGAAAATTGATCTTCATAAAAATGGTGCTCTTGAGAAGCTTCGCGAATTTGCCGCCGGATCCAGTCTGCCACGGATAGTACCCCCGTATTGACCGGTGCGAGAAAAAGGGTTTTGTCGTCTACCTCATTGGAAGCAAGAAATTCAAAGGCTTCCGAAGCGCCTTTTTCTTCTAGCAATCGAACCAATTCCTGTTGCCATCCCGGGTTGGTTTTGATTTTTGCAAGGGCTTTTTCGCGTACATCGGCGTCGTGGTAGGCATCGGTATAGACCAAAATTTGGGACATGTTTTTCGTCACGTCGCAAAGGTCAATACTGTTCAGATGATCTTGATGGTAGCGGGCTTGATCCGCTTGCATACCTTCCAAACGGCTCACGGAGTTTTGATTGGATTCGATCATCCACCCAGCAATTCCTGCACCTATCCCCAATATACCCACACCAAAAACGATCAACAGCGGGATTTTGTACGCTGCCACGGGGACTGCCGTTCGTAGACCATCGTTGAGTAAAATCGCCCCGGAGACAATCAAGGCGAGTGTAACAAGCACGGGAACAAATCCAGCGAATACCTTGAAAATCGCTGCCGTTGCGCCGGGTTCGCCTTTAAACAGGGCACTCAAGGCGGCTGTGATCACCGCTGTCAACAGACCAATCGCCACGAGCATGAATCGAGTGCCCTTGCTCGGAGAAACCCAGTCAAAACCGCCTTTCCAGGCGATAGCAATGGCCACGACCGTCATGCAGATCAAGAAAAAGAGATTGAATAGGATGATGCCCCAAACGTGCCCCATTGCCGCATCGCCCCCACGAGGCGCTTCCTTTCCGATTACAGAAATGCCAAATAGGAGAAAAATCAAGGTCGCAAGCGCAAGGAAGATGTTGCCAAGGATGGTCATGGTGTGGGATGTCAATTCAGTAGTTGGATGCTTTGACGGACAATTGTACGGCATGCTTTCGAAATATGAACAATTTCCTTCTTCCGCTAAATCTCTTTGCTGTTAATCATGATGCACTTCAAGCAAGCCAGAGAGGTTTTACAGGTTCTTTACATCCTTTTACGAGCTCGCTATAGTTTAGACTAGGTGCTTCGATACCTTTGTATCATCATTATTGCCGTACACTTTTTTCAATTAAACAATGAAACAGCATTACCTATTCAAGCAAGGCTACTTCCTGCTTTTA
>JANMME010000663.1:0-2934 GCA_031373015.1 Saprospiraceae bacterium | reverse complement strand
ATTTGGTTTGTGTTTTATTATCGGCTTTATGCCTACTGTTGGTATGTTATTCGGAATTTTGTTAATAAATATTCTCTAGAGAAAAACCCTCATTGGGGAGACGGTACAATTGGATTCCCTATCCCCGAACTGGAAAAAGCGTTAAAAAATGAGGCGTTTATAAACCCGGATATTGGGTTTAAGTTTAGCGATTTCTTATTCAAAAGGAGAGGCCTTTATCAACGGAGGCTAGCGCTTCAGGTGTTTTTGGCTAGCACTGCCGGGCAATGGAAAACAGCTCGAAACCATGCCAACATACTAAAAGACTATCCTTTCTTGCTGGAAGAATATGCCACTGGTAAAGTACTACATCACTGGTTTTTTTTCCAAACCACGAGTATTCAAAAACTGTTTGATTCTCCTACGCCCGACTGGTACTCGCAACTTGAAACGACACGTCAGCAACTTTCCGACTTTGAGCAAGAAACCAATGTGCAGCGCCGTGTACGTTATTTCCGCACCTATCAGGGGGAACTTCAGCGCCTTCACAATATCGCACTGCGCGAGCCCCCTGAATGGGGTGAGTACTTTGTAAAAACACTAGATCTGTGGAAAAAATCGGCAGCCGATACGCTTCGTGATCTTGAGCTTGAAGCCGCCGCTGAAGAACCAATCGCTGCCAACATTTACCGGGGTGGCGAAAAACTCAAATCGGACGACACCGAACTCTTCTTTGGACGCAACGATTTGCGGGACGCTTTCAAAAACAGGGTGGTCACTGCCGTGCAAATGCCGCTGTTTTTTATACAGGGCCAGCGCCGTGTGGGCAAAAGTTCGCTCATCGCCTTCCTGCCTACTTTTTTGGATCGGAATTTTACTGTGGTGACCTACGATATGCAGGAAAAAACCGGTATCACGCTCCCGGCGTTACTTCAAATCCTCCGCGAACGTATCCACAGGACCGTGCTGGGCGTTTCCGCGCCGGATCTGGAACTGCCTGAAGATTGGCTTTTGGCCTGGGGCGCGTTCAAAGACGAACTCGACAGCATCACTCAAAACCGCGAAGTGGAAATCGTGCTGGCCATTGACGAATACGAGGAGTTTCACCACATCCTCCAAACCGATCCGGAACAAGGCGGTAAACTGATGGCCGCGATGCGCTCCTGGTCGCAAAGCCAGAACCGCGTGGTGCTGCTTTTTGCCGGGGCAGCCTTTTTCTCCGAACTGAAATCTCCGAACTGGGCGGATTTTTTTGTCCAATCGGAACGGCTTCTGGTGGACTATCTCGGCCACGACGATTCGCTTGCGCTAATCAATCTCGTAGGATTGAAATACCCGCCGGAGCTCCTGGAGCGGATATATCGTGAAACGCAAGGGCATCCTTGTCTGCTGCAAAAAATCTGCCGGGAGGTAGTCACTATAGCCAATAGATCAGGTCGCGAGAACCGCTCTATTGTCGAAGCCGACTACGAGGAAGCCCTGAGTCGCACCCTGCTTATGCCGGATGATGGAGTGGTCAATATCTTTTGGCAGCAATTTTGCGAAAACAGGGGCTTGAAAGACACCGTTCGACAAATTTTGCGGGAAGAGTCTCCTTCGGATGAGCGTAACTTACTTATTCTCGAAGACCACGGCTTTATCGTCAGAGATTCGTCTGCTCCAGCTCAGTGGAGAATGCGGGTTCCCTTGTTCGAGTTGTGGCTAAAGAGATATCAGGTTACGTAGTCGTCCTGCGGCTTCAAGCCGTAGGACGACTACGATTATCACCAAATCTGCCCTGGATATGTCCGCTGTATATGTTGCATCTCCGCCAGCATAAAGCCCAGGTGCTCCGAGTGTTTCCCTTCTTTGCCACCGCTTTGCATCCAGTTATTGGAGGGCAGGGTAAGGGTCGCTTCTTCGAGCACTTCTGCTACTTTTTTATCCCACAAGGTTTTGATTTCCAACAAGTCAGGTGCAATGCCTTGCTCGGCCATTTCAATATCTAGCGCGTCAGGCGTGGTCAATTCTCCCGTGAAAGGCCATAGCGTATCCACGGCTACCTGCATTTTTTGTTTGCTCAAATCCGTGCCATCGCCAAGGCGCACGACCCATTCCGAAGAAAACCGCAAGTGATAGGTCGCTTCTTTCAAGGCTTTTTCGGCAATGTCGGCCAAACGTTGGTCATTGCTGTGGCGGAGGGCCTGGAGTTGATAAAAATTGAAGACATCGAAGAAAAACTGCCGGACAAGGGTGTGTGCAAAATCACCGTTGGGCCGTTCGACCAGGAGGCAGTTGCGGAATTGGGGCGCGTCGCGGAAGTAGGCAATGTCGTCCTCAGAACGGCCTTTGCCTTCAACTTCACCCGCATAACTGAGGTACATCCGCGTTTGCCCGAGCAAATCGAGTGCAATGTTGGTCAATGCAATGTCTTGTTCAAGCACGGGTCCGTGACCGCACCATTCGCTGAGGCGCTGGGAAAGGACGAGCGTGTTGTCGCCAAGACGGAGGAGATAATCGAGCATGATATGTTCAAAATGAGGCGCAAAAATACAACGACTTACACGACCATTATCGGCGATTGTAGCTTTCCGCTCAGATAGTATTCTGCGTTTTCCTTGACAATAATGTCTAAAGGTAAATACAGGATGCGTTGTGTTTTCTTTTTTAAAATCAGACGGTTGACGATGGTTAGAATACCATAATAACCTTGTTGCCAAGCATTTTGGTTGATAAGGAATTGAATTTTGCCCGCTTCGAGCAGGCGCAAATTGGGGGCAATGAGGTCAAATCCTACAATTTTCGCCTTACTTAGAAAGGAGGGAGGTAGTGCTTCTACCAGTTTGTACGCTCTGGAATTGGTTACGAAAAAACCTCTAAGCTGGGGGTTTTGCCCAAGTTGTTTTTCTGCCCAGGTCTTCATTTTCTTCGGATCGTCAAAGTCTTCCTGTACAGCAGTATGTATCACAACTGACT
>JANMME010000629.1:0-7663 GCA_031373015.1 Saprospiraceae bacterium | reverse complement strand
CGGGCATGGTTGCATCCACCAAGATTTGGGTTCCGGCTTGCAGTGTGCCGCCTTCCGTTTTATCCACCTTCAAATTCAAGGCGAAAAGCGCGTTAAGGGGAATCGGGTCGGGCATAGGCTTAATGCTTACCTTATACCGGCCATCGGCCGTTTGCCCTTCGAATTCCGACGTGCAACCCGCCAAAATCGCCACGATGGAAAACAGCAGGAAGGAGCGTCGGGCTTGGACTAGTTTGGAACTACGCATGAACGATTGGACATTAGACATTGGACATTGGACTTGCGCTCTAAAAAATTGAACATCAAGCATTTAACAAGTCGTGTCTAACGTCCAATATCAAAATATCCAGTAGTCTGGTGGTGGCACACCGCGATTATCACCTTGATTATTTAGGTGTGCCACACATTGCTAAGCCCGGATGGCACCCTATGCAAGTACCTTATCGCGGCTTTGAATCCATATCCAGAGGGAAGCGACCACCAGCAACCCAAATCCGAGCGGACCATGGTAACTGGCATGGGTGAGTTGTATCTCCCATCCAAATACCCCCAGCACGATTAAAGGGGGCCATGTGGCCTTCTTCGATGTAAGCAGCGAGATCCCGGCCAAAACCGCCGTGTAGAACACCAACCAGGATGCGGACTCGCTGATGACCGAGCCAACGCCGCCCACCCAGGGATCGGTCCATGTTTGGTTGAGCACACAGGCCACCTTGCTCACCTCGCCGGGACTGAGCATGCAGTTGTCGGAAATGTCGCTGCGGTTGGGATCTGCAAGTCTGTTAGTGATTTCAATCGTCTTGGCCAAGCCTATGCCACCGATAGCATCAAGCACGGTATAATAAATCGTCATGAGAAAGGCCGAAATCTTGGTCAAGAGGGCAGAAAGTATGGGATGAGACCGTCTTCTTGCTTGACCGACCATACCAGCAATACCAAGCCCACCGCCACAAGACCCACCATGGGCGTTTGGATCATGTGCATAATAAACCACCACTGGGGGCCAAAATATTCCGGTACGTTGTGGCCTGGATCGTGATTTGCGACGGAGAGGTAGGAGAACATCCCCAACTCCCCCTTTGCAGGGTCAATGGCGGTGAAACCAGCCGGGTGAAGCAACTCTATGATGACCAGAATGACCGGGGCAATGACTAGGCATAGCCAGTAAAGTACCTTTTTCAATAATTGTGGACTCATGATAAAAATGGTTGGTGACAAGATAATTGGTTTTGTTCCTAAATGAGCGAATCTACTTTTACGCCCATTCTTCGCGGCAAAGTTCCCCCGTCGCCGCCACCTATCCTAACACTATTCGGTCATAAACTTTAATTATTATTGCATTTTTGGAAAAAACCACAAAAAAGCCGCCTCACAATACGAGTTGCAGAGCGGCTTCTCAAAAAAAACATCACAAGATTTGGCAACTTTTTAAAAGTTGTCAAATCGGTTAACCCCCCGCCACTACCACGTCTAAGCAGGCGCCGCTGCGACCAGCCACGAAAACCCCTCAAAAACCAAAATGCGGCCATCCTCCTTCGCACTTTATGCTATGGCGGGCACCCTCCTTTGCCCCTGCCCGCCAAGGCTTGGCAGGCGGGAAGGCTTCGGCGGGCACCCTCCTTCGCCCTGAAGGGCTTCGGCGGGTAAAAAAAAAGCCGCCTAGTCTTTTCGACTAGGCGGCTCACAACATAACCATGAAAACAATTAACCAATCAAATGTTAGCCCTTTCTGATTATGTCTTTTCCGAAAACCGTGCCAAGTTTTGAATGCAATCAAAAAAACCGGGACGAAAAGTGTTAAATATTCAGGCGCACAAAAAATTCGGGGTTCGACTTTACGATTTTGGATTTACGATTTTGGAATTACGATTATTTCGATCCGAAAAAGGGAGGATTCATGCCTTCTTCGGATCGAAATAATCGTAATTCCAAAATCGTAAATCGTCAATCAAACTACTTCTTCACCACCTTCGCCACCAAGGGCCGCGGCAGTCCTTTCACCCGCAGGAAATACGTGCCAGCTGGCTGCTTGTCCAGGATGACCATAGTATGCAGGGTATTGTCCCATCGTACCAGTCGGGCAGTCTGAACGAGCTGACCTTTCTGGTCAAAAACTTCGCATATCAAAGACTGCTCTCCTTCAAGCGCTGGAAGCTCCACATTGGCCATGCCGCTGGTAGGGTTTGGCGATACTTTCAAGCCGCGCAATTGGTTGGGCTCGGTGGTACTTACCGTGCATAGATCAACCAACTTCTGGGCACTACAGCTATTTCCATCGAAGCACAGAAGTGTGTAAAGGCCACTGCTCAAATTGGAAAACACAGGGTCTGGCTGGAAATCCACACCGTTGATGCTGTACTGGAACGGCGGCGTGCCGTTAATCGGCACTGCGGTTATTGAACCATTGTTTGGAGCGGGGCATTCCACCTTTGCATCCAAGAGGAAGCCTGCGCATAGTTCTTGAGTGCAGAAAGGCGCGGTTATTTCAGTGCCAAAGTTTCCGCCCATGTAAGTCCAGTAGGAGCCTCCAAAAGGCGAGAAAATATCTACGATACCGCCATCCATACCGTCGCCAGCCGTATCGAACAAGTGGAACACATAACATTTGTCCTTCTCTAGACACAGTTCTTCAGCATAAAAGCCAAAGGGTTCGGGATAGGGGCCACCAGAGGCGACCACGTTGTTCAGCTCATCCCAAACCTCCCAGTGATTCTGCGCTGGGTTTTGGTTTGGGCTAAAAAACAACTGCACAGGAAACCCATCTGGGCTAATATTGAAGCTGGTGCTGCCAGTGTCGTTGGCAGGCATCTCGTCTTCGCCTTGGCCATCCACATTGGTAAGGTCAACTTCAACCGTATTTTGCCCAATTTGAAGCCCTAGTACAGCAAGGTTTACTTCAAGCGAGGCATCTGGGGCAATGATCACATCATTCGGGACATTGGGTTGAGGCACTCCGTTGGCTACTATTTGAGCATCAAACAGATGGTGATCGCCTAAGCCGTTATTTCGGACTGTAATGCCGATCAGGGCAAAACTCGGATCTGTACAAGCCTGGATGGGGCGCACATTGGTAATTTCCAATTCCCGGAGCGGACGGTTTCGGACTGTTACACTTATCGTGTCATTGTTGGGTTGTTGATCGCCTGCGACCGTAGTTTTCAGTTCAAAATTGTAAGTGCCACCCACCAAGCTGAGGTCTTCTGTGCTCACAAAGGTTTGTTCTACCGTTGCGCCCGCCCCCACGACTCCAGGGTAAACCTCTGTGTTCCAAGGCCCTCCATTCAAGCGGTAGGCTAGTTCCAATCCGGATTGATCGGTAAGACCAAAATTTCTGAAACGAATCTTGATGGGCTCAGCCGCAGTCAGGTTCGCGCCAGAGAAAGGCGTCGCTAAGGCCAGTGGACCGACGTCAATTTGCTTTCGTATTGGTGTACAGATATTGAACTCCTGAGGGTCCTGAGTTGCGTCGAAGGCTTCCAGAACTACGTTGCCATAAATATTGTACAAACGGAAATGCCCCTGCCAGCTAAACGAGGAAGACTTCAGGATAACCTTGTAACAAGTATTGTCGTCACTGCAAATTTGGGAAGAGGTCTGCCCAGCGCTCAGTTCGCCCGATGAAAGCAGCACGTTGGTCAGGGTGCGCAATTCCCAAGACAGCACCCCAAAATCTGTTTCTGCTTCAGCAACCAGGTAAGTGCCATCGAGGTTCCCGATAAATTTGAAGGGTGGAAGGCTGTCGTTGGACGTGCGCTCGTCTTGCACACCATTGGGCAAGGATGTAAAGATTCTGAGGTTGTTGAGGCCGTTGTTGATGCCCGTGGCGTGTAGGTCAATCGTATCGCGCTCGCCAGCAGCGAGGTTGCCCGTCCAACTGTAAATGTTAACCGGCTGGGCATTGATGCGCCAGTGGACATTCGCACTGTGCATGGGCAACCCTGAAGCATTGCGGATGACAATGCCGAAGTCGGTTTCCGAACCGCACACGAGCCCTGGGAGGTTGTACCTACCAACGGCAGCCACATCATTAGAGGTCAGTTTTTGCAACACAACATCTAGTGTGTCGTTTCGGGTAAACTGGTCTGGTTGCCAGTGCGTAATGATGCGGACAGGGTAATTTTTACCTACCACAGGCAAGTCAAGGGTAGTAGCAAAGGTGTGGTCCAGATATTCCCCGGAGTGAATCGTGTCGGTGATGCTCTCTGTAGCCACAAAATTCCCCTCGAAATAAATGGAGGCCGAAAAGCCCGGCACTCTCGCGAGGCCAGCGTTGTAAAACTTGACCTTTACCTGTTCCCCGTTCCCCAGTAGGGCTGATGTAACCGGGGATAGCAAGCTGTAGGGTTTAAGGTCGTAGGTGTCAATCTGCAATCTGAAAGAGCCAATACGTGTGCCCCAAGGCGCCCCAGCTGGCTGGTATTCACCTGTAAACCAAAAGGTTCGGCCATTTTCCGGATCCACGCTCATATTGCTGTAATCGCCCCAACGGTTGTCGCCCTGATGGCTTTGCCCGCCGGCGACAAGCGTGTATTCTTCCACTGGCATATCGCCGAGGGGGTCAGAAGGGCGCCTTCCTGTGATGTAAAGGCCAGGGTTGAGGAATTGGCTGACCCCGGAGTACCCCAGTGCAATATTCCCTGCTTCGTCGGTACAGATAGTGCCCATAAAACGGTTTGTGACCAGATCAGGGGCATAAGTGCCCTCTTGATAGATTTGCCAATTGCCGCCGCCTTGTTTGCGGAGTTCATACCACCGCACCGCTGCGTCGCCGCCCGGGCCTACCTGACCTGAAACATCTGAAACGTGGTTGAACACCACCGATTCGTAAGTCCCAAAGTTCCGGTACGGTGCGCGGTACATGATAATGTCTTGAAGTGCTGTAATGCGGGGTGCATTTGGATCGGGCTGTTCGATGCAATCAAAGGAAAGCGGCTGTCCCCAACACACAGTAGTTTCAAATGGGGTGGGGAATAATTTGTCAGGACCGGTGAGGCTGCTTTGCGCAGGATTGGCCCAGTCTACATCCACTTTCCAAATTTGAAGGTGATCTTGGCCACCGTCCCAGCCATCATCGTACACACGGAATATGTACTCCGGGCTTCCAGCTGGGGGAGCTGGGCCGCCTTCCCAATCAGCGCCTGTGGCCGGTTGGTAGGCAATGGCCTGGTAATTGGGCATCTCAAAACGATAAAGGTCAAAAGTCGGTTCGCCAGCCAGTATGGATGCGCGATTCAGCGCATAGCCGGAGCAATGGTTGCCGTTTGAGATTTCGTTCACGGTGAGAAAATAGGCATTGGGCCACACATACATTTTAGGGTAATCGCCAAATCCAAAAGTCTGGAAACGATAGGCTTTCCAGCCACCGGTTGGGTCGCTGTTGTCGGAAATGGCAATCAGGAGTTCGTTGGTGAAAAAGCCCTGCAATTCCAGGATTAACCAACGTTGGGCATCTTGGTCGTACTGGACGATGGGGTCGCCAATACTACCTGAATTAACTTCGTTCCAGATGGTACTGCTGAGTATAGGGCCGAGCACGGACTGCCCGGTCAATTTGTCCCAAACTTGCAACCACGACCCGCCATTGGAGTTTGTCATCTGCACATAGTGGTTTTTGCCAATGTCGCCCGTTGGGTCTGGGGGGGTGACAGCACCATCCCGGATGCCATCAAAATTTAATCCTGGGATGATTTCTGGTCCGCCTCCACGATTACCGGCGTTCTTTTTTGCAAGCGGGTCGCCGTCTTTTGGGAGCGGGTCGGGATTGTTCAGTTTGTTGGAAAAGAAGTAGTTGCTCTTTTGCGCCAGTTTGCGTGGCGCATGGTTGGGAGGAGCGGTGAAGGGCTTCAGATCGCGCAAGGCCGGAATACTCCCCAGCAGCACGCCCTTTGATACCGTGGGCGGATAGGATTGGGGCGGGTCATCTTGCCGGATGGTAAGCGGAGCGTTCTGAGCAAAAAGCGAGGCCGTTAAAGATAAAAACAGGCAAAGCGTAAGGATTTGTCTCATGCAATTGGATAGGTTAATGTTAATTTCTAAGCGAAGGATGCGTGAAGGGAAAAATTTTGGGACGGCAATGTAGGGTGAAAAATTGGTGCGCAAGGCTGGGATTTTGGCAAAACGTCGGCTGTTGGCCTTAGTTTTAAGCCCCATAATGCAATAAGGTCGTCTAGCAAGCGGTGGAAGGGCCTTTAGGCCGTCGGGAAGTGCCCCGTTTACGGTGCAGAATGATACAATCTGGGGCGTAAACGCCCCTTGTCCCGACGGCCTAAAGGCCATTCCACCATTTGCGAAACACTCCCATTTGGCGAAACATTCCTCAAAATTTGGTCATTTCTCCTCTACTATCCGCAGTAGATCTTCAGTATTTGCCAAGCTGGGATCGCTCCTGTATTTGGCCAATTCAAGGTCGGTAGGCATCGCGACCTGGATGGTGTCCGGATTTCCCTCCGCAGTTGTTTTCGCCACTTGGCGGGAGGCAAAAGGCAAATCAGCCTTCTCGCCAAGCGGAGAACTCAGGTATTGAAACCGGATACCCCGAGGGGTAAGCTGAAGCGTGGTGGTCTGCCAGTATTTCTCCTCCGTTGCTTGAATGTTGAAGAAATAGGCATCGTCTAGTTTTCGCAGCACTAAGCCATAATAGGTAGGATTTCCAGAATCTTCGTCATAAATCGCAAGTTTCCCCCTTGAAGGTTCTACATGATAGCGCAACTTAGGGGAAGCCAAATACCGGTCGCCCATTCGCTTTACCAAAAAAGCAAACCTTGGCCCGCTGGTGTCTGTTTGAACTGCAAACAAGGAGTCGTTCCGAACGAAGGCTTCTCGGCTGGCATCAAGATCATTTACCAGGAAAAAAATCTGCGTGGTCATCTCCCATGTTGCGTCTTTGGGGATGAACTGGATGCGCCAATACTCTTGGAAAATAGTGCTGGAATCTTTGGCCTTGAGGTAAGTGCCCACAAGGTTGCGGGGCAGCATTTTCATTTCTTGCCCGCCATTGGGCAAGGGTTGTTCAAATTCGAGCGAGGTACATTGGCTGCACAAAAATGCAAACGCAATGAGAAAGAGGGTGTTTTTCATAGAATATGGTGGATTGTTTTATAGAAAACGAAGGGGTTTTTGGAAAATTGTTTTGTAAAAACCGTAGTTTAGGAAAAGACGATGCCCTAAATATCAAGCATTTGCGCTACCCCCATTGGGGTATAGTGCTCAGGCTGAAACATTCGGGTTCACGACAAATTTGGATTTTCTAACCCCGGGCTGGACAAGCTTCATTACGTTTGTCCTAGCGTCAGCAAATATCATCTCAACAATCTAATCATATATGTTTTTACCATCCACACGAACCGTAGTTGTGCTTGCATTCCTATTGCACAACACCCTGGCATTCAGCCAAGACCCCGATTGCCCAACCCCTACATTTTTCAAAACTTTGGGCACTGAAACCCATACGGAGTATGGCAGTGCGCTCACGCGCAGCGGCGATGGCAACCTATACCTCGCAGGCCGTAACTCGGCCAATACCTTTATTCAAAAAACGAGCTTGGCGGGTGAAGTGATTTGGTTGCGTGAGTTCAGGATCAGCCCATTTGAGCCCGTCACACCCATGCAGATTTTTGAGGATTCAGAAGGGATGATCGTTGGTTGCGGCACTCAGATCCAGTTT
>JANMME010000584.1:0-8383 GCA_031373015.1 Saprospiraceae bacterium | reverse complement strand
ATCCGTGTCTAATCCGTGCAATCCGTGGCCCATCACGCTTAATTCAACTACCTCCCTACTTTCCAAACACGTTGAAACTGCGGCTTTCGGCCTTCGTTGGCTGCAACCCAAAGATTGCCCTCCCATTGGGTAATGGACTCGAACTGCCTCGAAATCAGGAATTTAGGTAGTCGCTTCCATTGTTGTTTTCCTTTCAGAAATTGGCTGCCAGCGAAGCCCCTGAAGTACATGGCACTTGCGCGTGTGAATGGAATAAAGCCCAAGCTTTTGCCAATAATGTAGCCCGTGAGCACAAACGTAGTCCCATCCTGGCTAAGGGCGGCCCCTGTCACCACGCGGTTTTTGAGCCGTACGCTGTCGCGCAATTCAGCAACATATTCTCCCGAAGGGTTCGGAGTTGCTGGCAGGACGTAATGCTTGGTGTAAAAATTTCCCTTGAAGCTGTTTTTTGAAAACAGGTGGAGGCTGTCGCGAAAGAAGACCATGGCCTCGCAGTTGAAATTCCAGTCTTCCACTCGGGCAGGCGGAAATGCTGTTTGGTCGGGATAACGGAATTGTATGCTGTCGAGCGCGCCCGTAGAAGGGTTGTAACGGAAGATGCGGAGGTTGCGGCGACGATTGTAGTTGTTGCCAAAATCGCCAATGTAAAGGTTGCCGACAGGATCAAAGGCCAGGTCTTCCCAATCAAAATTTGCTACAGGCAGATGCCTGACTTCCAGGAGTTTGCCCGCAATGGGGTCGAAACGGAAAAGGTCGGCAGGATTATGAGAATCGTTCAAAAGCCAGAGATCGCCATTGGGCAAGCGGGTCATTCCCGACACTTCTTTGAGTTCGGCGGGCAGCACTGTTCGGCGAGGGAGTTTTTTGTTTTGAGAAAACAGAAGCAGTGGAAAGCAAGCAACCGTAAAAAGTAGATTATAGCGTAGAGGTGAGGATTTCATGCCTGCGGCAGTTTTTGTGTGAACGTGCTGGCTTGCAAGGTTTAGGCCAAAAATGGCTTTGAGGGCAAAAGGGTCTTTGGGCGGACAAAAATCGCCCTACAGCTTGGAGGCCGTAGGGCGGTAGGCCGAAATTTATTTCGGCATAAGGAGAAGGCGAAATAAATTTCGCCCTACTGCTTCACAAAACGCGTCGTCCAAGCCTTTCCATCTTGTTCGAATCGGGCGAAATAGACCCCCGGTTTGTACAGCGAAACATCTACCTTTTGCTGATTGCCAGGCTTGTGATACGTCTTGATTTCCTGGCCTTTGGCATTCAAAATCGTCACCCGGTCCATGCTGATGCGCATGTCAATCAAGATCATGTTGCTGGCTGGATTGGGCGAAATGGACACTTCCGCGCTGAAATCTGCTTCGTGTGCTGATGCGATCGGATCAATGTCGCTGTTGTATCGAGGCAGAATCTGGTAACCAGAGGAGAAGGGGCTTGAGGGATCAAACTGGCCACCTATGCCCGTCAAGCTAAAAGGCCCTGCAGGTGGTGGGGCATTGTAGTTTTCCACATCGTGATCAATGCGGATGAGGATGGTATCGTTCGGGAAATCCTGAGAAACAGCACGGGCATTGAAGCCGCTCGAGCCCACACCCGTGGTCCATTCGGCTGGGTCAACGAGATGCATCAGCGTGCTGAATCTGATTAATTTTGATTCGGTGGCTTCGCTCAGGTTGTCCACCGCGCTGGGGTTGAGCAGCGTATTGTTTGCTGAAACAAAAATCACCGTATCAGGACGGATTTCAGTCTGGCCATTGAATTGTCCGATAGTGCCACGCACCGTCACTTTGTCCTTTTCCTTCACCGTATACCCAAAATTGCCGCCCAATGTAGAGACTGCGATGCCGTCCCCGTTGTTGTCAATGATGGTAAAAAGCAGCGAAGGCACGTTGTTGTTGAGCGGCCGGAGGTTTACGCCATAAACAGTGCCTTGCAATTCGCAGTTGGCGTTCAGCGAGTCTGCCACGCCGGTGGTCGGGTTTTCGCTCGTAACTAAACCAATGGTCCGTTGCGGGTAGCATTTAACATTAATGCTGACGGTGGCTTCTGAGCAATTAGCAGCATCACATATCTGATAAGAGAACTGGTCGGGGCCGCAATAGCCAGCATTGGATTGGTATGAAATACCGTGCCCGCTCACCGTCGCGCTGCCATGCGTGGGAGGGGATGTGATGATAAAAAGGGTTAGCGAGTTGATGATCAGGTCATTGCCTTGAACATTTATAAAGGTAGCCTGTCCCGTAGGCACACCAACATTATCGTTCACGGCTGTGATCTGGTTCATGGTCGTACAGCCCGAAGGCGCTTTGGGGTTGCCTTTCACTTCGTTTCCATTGATGATGACACCTGTGCCAGTAGTTGCCGCTTGCCAAGCTCCTGGCAAGCTGTTGTCGGAATTGAAATCGCACAGTACGATAGAGGGGCCAAGTCCGGCTGCGTCAGCGGGCCAAGGCAGCGCGTTCTTGTAGTCAACATAGTCTTTTACAACAGCAGCAGCATCACGCAGTTCGATATCCTCGCCACCATTGGTGAGGGCATCACTTGCGCCGGCAAAAACAAAATTCGGAGCAAAACCAAAAACGGATGCGAAGGCATTGGCATTTTTGGCAATGACTATATAGCCCCCTGGAGCCATTACAGTGCCTGCTGGAAATGTAAGCGTGATGCCCTGCGTAAAGTTCCAGCCAGAAATATCAGTAGGCAAGTTGTTGAAATTGTTCAATTCGATGTATTCCAGCGAGTCCACTCCGCTTTCCGGCGGGTTGTACATGATCTCGGTGATGACAACTTGGGCGCGACCTGTAGCGAAGAGGCCCAACAGGAGCGAGAAGGCCAGGATAGTTTTTTTCATGTTTGAAAATTTTGACTTTTGATGTTGCACTTGCAATCTTTAGATGCTTGGCTTTTGGGCAAAATGCCCAAATCCTTGATTGTCTATGGTTCTAAAATCGCCATGGTAAAGATCGGCTCAAAAGTAGGCAAAAGTCTAAGACCAAGCCACAGCCATGAAAGACGGTTTTGCCAAAAATTGTCAAAACTTAATTGGGGTTTAACATTGCTGGTGTAAATTCGCCACTGGAATCTTTCATCCTTTTCACCATTCTTATTCTATTCGTATGAACCATTTTACTAACCAGTTTTCTTTGGGCAAAACGCTGGCTATCCTGGCGTTGGTCCTATGCAGCACCAGCCTTATTGCGCAGGTGACCACTTCTACAATTTCAGGCGTTGTATCCGACAAAAGCGGCGAGCCGCTCATCGGTGCCACGGTTGTGGCCACCCACACGCCTACCAACACCCGCTACGGTACGGCGACGAACGCTTCGGGCCGCTACACACTACCCGCAGTGCGGGTAGGTGGGCCGTATTCTGTGACGGTGAGTTACACGGGCTACGAATCCATGACACAAGATGGCATTTGGGCCAGCCTTGGCACTGCCGCCAACGTAGATTTTCAGGTACAGGAAGCAGGCACAGTGCTTGAAGAAGTGACGATCTCGGCTACCCGCAACGATATCTTCAGCTCTGACCGCACGGGCGCTGCCACCACCTTTGACCGTAAACAGTTGTCCACTATTCCTGTGACCGGTGCCCGTTCTATTAACAGCATCACGAAGTACAACCCGAACGGAAATGGCAATTCCTTCGGCGGACAGGACAGCCGTATGAACAACTTCACCATTGACGGCTCGGTGTTCAACAACGGTTTTGGCCTTGGTACCGACGCGCAAGCGGGTGGCCGTACAGGCTCAACGGCGATCTCGCTCGACGCTATTGAAGAACTTCAAGTAAACGTCGCTCCATTTGATGTGCGCCAAACCGGTTTTGTGGGTAGCGGGCTCAACGCTGTGACGCGCTCGGGCAAAAACGAGTTTTTTGGCACTGCTTTCTTCAACTTCCGCAAAAGCGACACCACCGGCATTTTCAACGGCACAAAAATCGGTGACGTAAAACCGAATATCGGTGCTTTTGATGAGAAGGTGTTTGGCGCGAGCATCGGCGGCCCGATCATCAAAAACAAACTATTCTTCTTCGCCAATTACGAACGCCAGCGCCAAACAACCCCAGCCACCACCTGGGTTGCGGACGGCAGCCCATTGGACAATGGCGGCTCCAACGTGACGCGCGTACTCGCCAGCGACCTGGATGCACTCAGCACCTACCTCAACGACAAGTATCGCTATGCAACTGGCCCTTACGAAAACTACGACAATGAGACGAAGAGCGACAAATTCTTGGTTCGTTTGGACTGGAACGTGAACGATAAAAACAAATTGACGCTCCGTTATACACACCACAACTCACTTTCTGACCAATTGATCAGCAATAGCAATGCTGCTGGTGCTGGATTCCGCCGTACCAGCTTTGATGCTATGGCATACCAAAATGCTGGCTATCTCATTGGGGACAACACCCGTTCTTTTGTGGCTGAATTGAACACACAGATTAACAACAGGGTGTACAACACCTTCAGCGCGGGCTACGATTTCCAGGATGAAGACCGGCAATACAAGGGAGCGTTTTTCCCTACCGTTGACATTTTGAAGGACAACAAAACCTATATCTCTTTTGGTTTTGACCCCTTCACGCCCAACAACAAACTGAGCTATGGCACGCTCCACTTCACTGACAACGTTTCTGTTTACAAGAACAAACACACCTTCACTTTTGGGGCCAATTTTGAACAGTACAAGTCCGATAACCTTTTCTTCCCAGCATCTAACGGCGTGTATGTATTCGACTCGCTCGCTCAATTTTATGCCGCCTCTGAGTTTGCGCTCCTCAACCCTGGCATAGACACCTCGGCAATTAGATACAACAAGTTTCAATACCGGTATTCTGCACTGGAAGGTGCCGCCGAGCCCCTCCAGACCTTGAAAGTCAACAAGTTCGATCTTTACGCACAAGATGAATTCCAGATCGGCAAGCGCATAAAACTTACTTATGGCCTCCGCGCCGGGATCATTTCTTTCGACGATACAGGACTTTCCAACATAAGAGTGGACACGCTGGGTTATGTGGATGAAAATCGCAACCTTGGGTACAAATTACACACGGGCAAGCTCCCTGACCCAAAGATACTTTTGGAGCCCCGCGTAGGTTTTAACTGGGACGTTTTTGGCAACAAAAAAACCCAGGTGCGCGGCGGAACAGGTATTTTTACGGGTCGCCCCCCGTATGTTTGGCTGTCTAACGTCATTGGCAACAATGGTGTATTGACCGGTTTTATTGATGACTCTGGTGCAAAAACGCGTTTACACAAGTTCACGCCAGAAACCTCGATTTTTATTCCTGACAGCCCGACCCTGCCTACCACCTTTGACATTGCAGCAACAGATAACAACTACCGTTTCCCACAGGTATGGAAAAGCAACCTTGCACTGGACCAAAAACTTCCTTTGGGTTTGATTGCGACGGTTGAATTGATTTACAACAGCAACGTGAACGCGGTCAAATACTTCGATGCCAACTTCGAGACCTCTACTGCCAACTTCACAGGCCCAGACACCCGCCCTCGCTTCGCAGGCAACGACAACGGTGTGCGTATCAACGACAAGGTTTCGCGGGCAGCAGTAATGGCCTCAACCAACGAAGGATGGTATCGTGCTGCCACCATCAAACTTGAATACCCCAACAAGAAAGGCCTTTATGGTATGGTGGCCCATACGTTCAGCCAAGCCAAAGATTTGATGAGCGCAGGTTCAATCGCCTCCAGTTCCTGGACGAGTGCCCGCTCTGTGCGCGGCAACAACGATCTTGACCTTTCTTTTGCAGATCAAGATGCTCCTGGGCGCACGGTCGGCTTGTTGGGCTACCGCTTTGAGTACGGGGGCGATTTTGCGGGCGCCACTGCTATCACCCTGGGTTATGTAGGCGAACGTCGTGGATTTAGTGGCAATATCAACACGGCACGGTTCTCTTACTCCTACGCAGGTGACATGAATGGCGACAAGGTGAGCAATAACGACCTTATCTATGTGCCGAATAGCGCGAGCGAACTCACCTTTGACCCACTCGTTGTAGGTAGCGTAACCTACACCGCCGCTGAACAAGCCGCTGCTTTTGATGCGTTTATCGAGCAGAATGACTATCTGAAGTCACGCCGCGGCCAATATGCTGAGCGCAATGGTATCTTGTTCCCGATCTTGCACCGTTTTGACGTTTCGGTCACACAAGAATTCTCGATCAAAGTCGGTGGCAAGCGCAACACCATCCAATTCCGCGCAGACATATTGAATGCCGCAAACTTGATCAACAACGAGTGGGGCTTGGGCAACAACTTTGTTACAGATCGCCCACTTACTTCTGTGGGAACCACGACAGATGGCGTTCCAAAGTACAAATTGGCCACCCAGAAATTGGCCGACGGCTCGACGGTGCTGCTCCGCAATTCATTTGTAAAGAGCAAAACCCAATTTGACACCTGGGCAGCACAGTTTGGCATTCGCTATATCTTCAACTAAAAAGAAATTAAACAGGAAAACAGCAAAACCGGAGAACAGGAAAATATAAAACCGCCCACCAGAATTCGAAGATGGCCCAAATATTGCCCTTTTCGAAATCACGCGCTTCGTAGTTTTATATTTTCCTGTTCTCCGGTTTTGCTGTTTTCCTGTTTAATTTTTTGTAGCGACCTTGCCGCTATGCGATTCGACATCATCTCCGTGCTGCCCGAACTTTTGGAAAGCCCGCTCAACCACTCCATCATGCAGCGGGCCAAAGACAAGGGCTTGCTGGAAGTTTATCTTCACCACCTGCGCGACTATGCTACCGGGAAACACCGTCAAGTGGACGACTACCAGTTCGGCGGCGGCGCAGGCATGGTCATGAAGCCCGAACCCCTCGCCGCTTGCATTGAAAAACTGTGCGCCGAACGAAGCTACGATGCCATCATCTATACCAGTCCCGATGGCCAACGGCTGGATCAAAGCCTTTGCAACCAATTGAGCATGAAGGAAAACCTCCTGCTGATCTGTGGGCATTACAAGGGCATTGATGAACGTATCCGCCAGAAATACGTTACGCTTGAAATCAGCATCGGTGATTATGTGCTTT
This sequence comes from Saprospiraceae bacterium, assembly GCA_031373015.1. Taxonomy (GTDB): domain Bacteria; phylum Bacteroidota; class Bacteroidia; order Chitinophagales; family Saprospiraceae; genus M3007. Next base: position 1,336 of record JANMME010000584.1, on the reverse strand, counting down.
CGGGGGGCGAATTGGCTGCTGCTGTCATGGTAGATGCTGTGGGCCGCTTGATTCCGGGTGTTTTGAATGATGAAACCTCCGCACTTTTTGACAGTTTTCAAGATGATTTATTGGCACCCCCTGTCTACACACGCCCGGCAGAATGGGAAGGGATGAAGGTGCCCGAGGTACTGCTTTCAGGCCACGAAAAGAATATTAGCGAGTGGCGGCATGAACAAAGTTTAGAGCGTACCCGCAGTCGCCGCCCGGATCTTTTGGAGCGATATGAACAAGGTTGAGTTGTCGCTATACGGACAAGCAATGGGCATTTCCCTGTGTTCCGAGAAGTCTCCCTACATTCGCTTTACTTTTGGCCCGTAACATCATCAAGACATTTTGCATCCAACTCGTTTAGATACCGCTATTCTTTTGTTTAGCCGCTCGGCTGCAGAGGAGTCTGTATCTAAACCATTGGTAGAAAGTACCACTAAGGCAAAAAAGGCCGTAGCCACACAGTTAATTAACAACGCGCGCCGAGTTGCAGATCGCTCTAGCCTTCCTGTTTTTTTCATTTCTGGAAACCAACAACACGGCGTCCATTTTGGCGAACGCTTTGCGGATGCCTTTGAGCAATTGTTCGCCAAAGGCTTTAAGCGGGTCATCTCTATTGGTAACGACTGCCCAGCCCTCAAAACGCAAGATCTTTTGGATGCTGCCAAGCAATTGGATACAGCATCTTGCGTATTTGGCCCTGCCTCTGATGGGGGCGTTTACCTCATTGGCATACGCTTCGAAATATATGGTCGCGCTTCGTTTCTGCAAATTGCCTGGCAGACACCGATGGTTTTTGAAGCCTTAAAAGTTTATGCTGGTGGCGATTTTGTTTGTCTGGATGAAAAATCTGACGTGGATTCACCCGCCGATCTGGTGAGGGTGTTGAAAATCGGCAACATCGCTATATTATTAAAAATCAGGCTTTTAAACTGCCTGAAATGCTATTTTTCCAGTATTCCTTACTGGCTGAATAGCGAAGCGGCGATGATTTTTATGGGCTGTAACGCCTTGCGCGGACCACCGCGTTTTATTGTTGTTGCCAGACAACAATAGCAGCATTTTGTCGCGTTTGCTGCGATGTTTCCTTTTATTTTTTTTCGTCAAAAATGCCTCCGCAATGTGCGCGAAAGGCACCCACCCTCTAATGGTTTATCAATCTCATTGTATGAAAAACATACTTACCCTTTTCATTTCTCTAGGAGCTTTTAGCCTCTTCGCACAGGTTGACATTGAAGTCTCCGTCACGGAATACAAAACTGGCCGTTCCCTCTCTGGATTGACGGTGCAACTCAACAACCCCGCC